>NZ_JBSFJV010000049.1:5712-59530 GCF_053598235.1 Kitasatospora sp. NPDC001159 | reverse complement strand
GCCCTGTCGGGTCATCCCAGTGGTCCCTGTCCGGCCCCCGGGGTGAGGGGGAGGGAGGTCAAGGTCGCGGGTGTGCTGCTGGGGGCCGAGGGGTCAGCTCAGTACCAGTGGTGGGTCTGCCAGAAGGCCCAGGCGGCGTTCGGGCTGCCGTAGCGGGTGTTCATGTAGTTCAGCGCCCACTTGATCTGGGTGGCCGGGTTGGTCTTCCAGTCCGCGCCGGCCGAGGCCATCTTGGAGGCCGGCAGGGCCTGGCCCAGTCCGTAGGAGCCCGAGCTCGGGTTGGTCGCGGTCACGTTCCAGCCGGACTCGTGGGAGATGATCTGGCTGAACGAGGCGAGCTGGTCCGCCGGCACCATCCGGGCCGCGATCGCCTGCGGGGAGGCGTCCGCGGCGTTCGCGGTGGCGGGGACCACGGCGGCACCCAGGGCGGTCAGACTGGCGGCGCCGGCAAAGATCGCGGCGGAGGTACGCATACGGATCTTGAAACTGGGCATAGACCTGGACCTCAATCGGGTTGGGCCGAGTCACGCCCCGTCCTGGACCGTGGCCGGACAGGGGCCATGACGGTCGCAGGGGCGTGACTTGGCAGTGAGCCGTTCACCGGCGGGACAGGAGCCGGTGTGGCTGGGTGGAGCAATTGTTGCCAGCTGGGATCGGTCGTCCACAAGACCCCCTTGTTACGATCCGCTGTCGTATTCAGGGGTTGGCCGTCGTTGGTTGGCGGGGCGGGTTGCGCGGTCGGCCACTGTGCTGAGCTGGGCAAATGTCGCGGTCGGGGGTAACGGGTGGCGCCGGGAGTGGCCACTATCGCCCGTCGTTGACCTTTTCAAGTGTGAGCGGGCTCACGGTTTATGTCAGGATTTGCCCGGTTTGTCCGTTACTGGCTGGGGCGCCGCACGTGCTCTGAGTGCAGGTGATCTTCCTGGGCCGAGACCCGC
Source organism: Kitasatospora sp. NPDC001159 (assembly GCF_053598235.1). Classification (NCBI taxonomy): domain Bacteria; kingdom Bacillati; phylum Actinomycetota; class Actinomycetes; order Kitasatosporales; family Streptomycetaceae; genus Kitasatospora; species Kitasatospora sp. NPDC001159. Next base: position 58,592 of record NZ_JBSFJV010000049.1, on the reverse strand, counting down.
GTCACACTCGGATGCGAGGCGTGCGGCGCCCGGAAAGCCGTGGGGCACCCGCAGGGTTGCGTTCATCGGACAGGGCCCTCCGGCTCCGGGGCGCCGGCCCGGCAGTGTGTTCGGCCGTCCAGCGGCTTCGCGCATGCACATGCGCGGGCGGGGTGGCAGCGTGGAGGGGTCATGATCCGGATGCGCGGGGACGGCCTGGATGCACGGAGTGGACAGCCATGCCCATGGGGATGCGGAACCGGGCGGACCGGGGGAACACCGGTCCGCCCGGGGTAGGCCGCGCTCGCGGCTGCGGGTGCGCAGTGTCGCCGGGCAGGTGTTCCTGTGGATGCTGGTCGTGGTGGTGCTGCTGGTCGCCGCGTCGCTGACGGCATTCATCCTGCAGGCCCGGAGGTACGCCACGAGTGATGCCGAGCACCGCACGCGCGCCGCGGCCATCACCTTGGCGCAGGTCCCCACGGTGGTGGACGCTCTGGACAGCGCCAACCCGACCGCGGTGCTGCAGCCGCTGGCCCTGGACATCACGAAAAAGGGCGGCTTCGACTACGTCGTGATCGCCAGCCCCGAGGGGGTCCGCTACGCCCAGACCGCCCAGCCCGAGCTGATCGGACAGCACCTCATCGGCCCGTACCAGCTGGCCCTCAAGGGGCCGATCACCATCAGCTTCACCGCGCCCATCGGACGGGTCGTGGAAAGCAGCGCGCCGGTCACCAGAGCGGACGGTTCGGTAGCCGGCCTGGTCCAGGTCGGCTACACCGTCTCGCACGTGGGCAGTGCGGCGAGCCGACAGCTGCCGGTCCTGTTCGGCGGTGCGGTGGCCGCGCTGGCCGCGGGGACGGGCGGGGCGGTGCTGGTGCGGCGGCGGCTGCGCCGCCAGACGCACGGCCTGGGCCCGGCCGAGATGACGCGGATGTACGAACACCATGACGCGGTTCTGCACGCGGTCCGAGAGGGCGTGCTGATCGTCGGCGGGGACGGGCGGGCGCTGCTGGCGAACGACGAGGCCCGGCGACTGCTGGAGCTGCCGCCAGAGGTGGAGGGACGGCCGGTCACCGAGCTCGGGCTCGATCCCGGGCTGGCCGAGCTGCTGGCGTCCGGGCGGGTCGCCACCGACGAGGTCCACCCGGCCGGGGACCGGCTGCTCGCCGTCAACAACCGCCCCACCGCGCCGTTCGGCGGCGGGCCCGGCAACGTCGCGACCATCCGGGACACCACCGAGCTGCGGGCGCTGGCCGGACAGGCCGAGGCGGCCCGGGCCCGACTCAAGCTGCTGTACGACGCGGGACTTCGGGTGGGCACCACCCTGGACGTGGTGCGCACCGCGCAGGAGCTGGCGGATACGGCGGTTCCCCGGTTCACGGACTTCGCCACGGTCGAGCTGGCCGAGGCGGTGCTGCGCGGTGACGAGCCGCCCCCGGGTCTGGGTGCCGCGCAGGGGCCGCGGATCCGCCGAGTGGCCGCCAGCGGCCTCCGCGAGGACCGGCCGTTCTACCCGGTGGGCTCGCAGATCAGCTCGCTGCCCGGCACACCGGAGGCCACCGCCCTGGAGAGCGGGTACGCCGCGCTCGCCGCCGACCTGCACCAGGCACAGGCCTGGCGGGCGCGCGACCCGCAGACCGCCGACCGGATCCTCGCGTACGGGGTCCACTCGCTGATCTCCGCGCCGCTGCGGGCGCGCGGCCTGACCCTGGGCACGGTCACCTTCTGGCGCGCGGAACAGTCCGAGCCGTTCGGGCAGGAGGACGTGGCCTTCGCCGAAGAACTGGTCGCCCGCGCGGCGATGTGCGTGGACAACGCCCGCCGCTACACCCGTGAGTACCGGATGGCCGAGACGCTGCAGCGCAGCCTGCTGCCCCGGGGACTGCCCGAGCAGAGCGCCCTGGAGGTGGCCCACCGCTACCGGCCGGCGCAGCGGGGGGTCGGCGGGGACTGGTTCGACGTCATCCCGCTGCCCGGCTTCCGCGTGGCGCTGGTCGTCGGCGACGTCGTCGGCCACGGCCTGCACGCCGCCGCCACCATGGGCCGCCTGCGCACGGCCGTGCTCAACTTCTCCGCCCTCGACCTGCCCCCGGACGAGCTGCTCGCCCGCCTCGACGAACTGGTCGCCCACCTCAACCACGGCGGGGCCACCGAAGACGAGGAGGCGGCCGGCGTCACGGGCGCCACCTGCCTGTACGTGATCTACGACCCGGTCTCCGGACACTGCACCATGACACGGGCGGGCCACCCCCCGCCCGGGCTGGTCCGCCCGGACGGCAACGTGGAGTTCGTCGACCTGCCCGCCGGGCCGCCGCTCGGCGTGGGCGGCCTGCCCTTTGAAACCACCGAACTCCAGCTGGCACCCGGCACCGACCTGGTCCTCTACACCGACGGACTCGTCACCAACCGCGACCGCGACCTGGACAGCGGACTCGCCACGCTGCAGCGTTCCCTGGCGAACGCCCACGCGGACGGGTCCCCGGACTCCACCTGCCAGGCCGTGTTCGACGCGCTGGTCCCACCAAGCCCGAGCGACGACATCGCCCTCCTCATCGCCCGCACCCGCCTGTTCGAGCCCGACCAGGTGGCCACCTGGGACGTACCCCGCGACTTCGCCGCCGTCTCCCGCATTCGCAACGAATGCGCCGACCAGCTGACCGCCTGGGGCCTGGAGGACCTGACCTTCACCACCGAACTGATCCTCAGCGAACTGATCACCAACGCCATCCGCTACGGCACCGCGCCCATCCGCGTCCGCATGCTGCGCGACACCAGACTGGTCTGCGAGGTCTCCGACAGCAGCAGCACCGCCCCCCACCTGCGCTATGCCGCCACCACGGACGAGGGCGGCCGGGGCCTGTTCCTGGTGGCCCAGCTGGCCGAGCGGTGGGGAACCAGGTACACGGCCCGCGGCAAGGTCATCTGGTCCGAGCAGCCACTGACCGCACCCGAGTTCCAGTTCGAGGCGATGCTGCTGTAGCCCGGAGCGCGGGCGCTGCCACTCCCGTCGGCGCGGCCGGATGACCGGCCTGCCGCAGGCCGTTGCCGAGCTGCCCGAGGCCGCAGTCGCGGAGCTGTTCGCCCGCCAGGTGCGGGCCACCCCGGAGGCGGTCGCGGTCGTGGCGGGCGGCGCCGAGCTGACCTACGCGGAGCTCGACCTGCAGGCCAACCTCCTGGCGTGGGCGCTGATCCGTCAGGGCGTGCGGCCGGAGACGCCGGTCGCGGTCATGCTGGACCGCTCGGCGGAGCTGGTCGTGGCGATCCTGGCGATCATCAAGGCGGGCGGCGCCTACGTGCCGCTCGACTCGCGCTTCCCGTCGTCCCGGATCGAGCTGATCCTCCAGGAGACCGGGGCCGCGCTGGTGCTCAACCAGGACGTGCTGACCGCTCTGATCCAGGCCGAGCCCGACTCGTCTGGCGTGGAAGTCCCTTGGGCCGTCACCCACCGCGACGTGGTGGGCCTCGCGCTCACCCCCGAATGGCGCGGTGGCGGACACGAGCGGGTGCTGATGCCCCGGCGGCCTGTTCGCCGAGGACGCCGACGAGGAGCAGGCCACCAAGGCGTGGACCGCCTGGCTCAACGACACCCGAGCCTAGGATCACCGATGGAAACCTCAACGGAAGCCTCAACGGAAACCTCAATGACCCCGGTCCCCAAAGCCGTGGTCGACAAGCTCCCGACCTTCCTCTCGGCGCTCAGCGCCAAGCTCAACCCGATACCGTCGCACGGCAGTTGGTAGTCCCCTTCCGGCTGAAGCGCGGCCGGTGTCGTCCGGCACGGCAGTTTCCGGACGGCACCGGCCTGGGCGGTGGTTGGTTCTCATGTGTCGGGGGCGGGGGCCGGGTGTCGCACCTGGTGCAACGGTCCTGAGCAGTCAACCTGCTGAGATGCCCATCCGGCGGCGCGGGGGATACGCTGAAAAGGGCCCTGCGTAAAGCCAACACACGTCGGGTGGGCATCATGACTGAGATATCACGCAGGAACACCAAGAGCAAGGACAACGTGCGCCGTCGGATCGCCAGACCCCTGGTGGCCGCTGCGGTCGCCGCGGGACTCGGCGCGCTCGGCGCCGGGGGCTCAGTGGCCGCACCATCGCACGGGGTCGCCGCGTCCACGGTGTCGCAGACGGTCCTGACGGCCGTGCCCAGGGCGCCGGCCGCCGGAGCACAGCAAGTCACCATAGCGAACTACGCGTTCTCGCCCAGCACACTCACGGTCAGCAAGGGCACCACTGTCACCTGGACCAACAGCGACACCGACTCGCACACGGTGACCAGTAGCGGTTCCGGCCCGCTCGACTCCGGGACGCTGAACCAAGGAGCCTCGTACAGCTACACCTTCACCATGTCCGGGACATACGATTACACCTGCTCGATCCACCCGTTCATGCACGGCACGGTTGTGGTGCAGTAGATCGTGGTGGAGGAGGCCGGCTGAACGGAATGCCGCGCCGAGGTTACGACTCTGCTCAACTGCCCGTTACCGTCTGCTCGCAGCAGTCGGTAACGGGCAGTTGATCGGGCGTGTGTGATCGCCGGTAACCGGGCGTCCGATCGGGCCGGGTACCGTCATCGGCCTGGGTGGTGATCCGGCCTCATCAGGTCGCCGAGGACGGGACGGGGGCGGGATCCTCCGGCGCTCGGGCGTCTGGGGGCGTCTCGTCGGCGCTGGGAGCGATGCCACGGCGTTTGGAGACCCACACCGCAGTGATGACGACGGCCAGCGCCACCATGGCGATGGCCAGCCGCAGGCCGAGGTTGGCGCGAGGGCCGAAGCTGAGTTCGACGATGGCTGGGGCTACCAGGAGCGAGACCAGGTTCATCACCTTCAGCAGGGGGTTGATGGCCGGTCCAGCGGTGTCCTTGAACGGGTCCCCCACGGTGTCGCCGATGACGGTGGCCGCGTGGGCGGGGCTGCCCTTGCCTCCGTGGTGGCCGTCCTCGACCAGCTTCTTGGCGTTGTCCCAGGCGCCGCCGGAGGTGGCCAGGAAGACGGCCATCAGGGTGCCCGTGCTGATGGCACCGGCCAGGTACGATGCCAACGAGCCGACGCCGAACAGGAAGCCGAGGGCGATCGGGGCCATGATCGCGAGCAGGCCCGGGGTGGCCAGCTCGCGCAGCGCGTCGCGGGTGCAGATGTCCACCACCCGGCCGTACTCGGGTCGCTCGGTGCCGTCCATGATCCCGGGCCGGGTGCGGAACTGGTGTCGGACCTCGAAGACCACGGCGCCAGCGGAGCGCGAGACGGCGCTGATGGCCAGGGCCGAGAAGAGGAAGACGACGGCGGCACCGGCCAGCAGACCGACCAGGTTGTTGGGCTGATCGATGGCCAGGCTCAGGCTCGACCCGTGGGCGGCCGGGCCGATCTGCGCCTCGGCAGTGCCGATGGCGTCGGTGTAGGAGCCGAACAGCGCGGTGGCCGCGAGCACCGCGGTGGCGATGGCGATGCCCTTGGTGATCGCCTTGGTGGTGTTGCCGACCGCGTCCAACTCGGTGAGTACCTTGGCTCCCGGGCCGGTGACGTCGCCGGACATCTCGGCGATGCCCTGGGCGTTGTCGGAGACCGGGCCGAAGGTGTCCATGGCCACGATCACGCCCACGGTCGTCAGCAGCCCGGTGCCGGCCAGCGCGACCGCGAAGAGGGAGAGGATCAGCGAGCCGCCGCCGAGCAGGAAGGCCCCGTAGACGGCTGCGCCGATGGCCACGGCGGAGTACACGGCCGACTCCAGGCCGAGGGCGATGCCCGAGAGCACCACGGTGGCCGGCCCGGTCAGCGAGGTCTTGCCGACATCACGCACCGGGCGGCGGGTGGTTTCGGTGAAGTAGCCGGTGAGCTGCTGGATCACGGCGGCCAGCACGATTCCGATGGCCACCGCGGCCAGAGCGAACGTCCGCGGGCTGCCCGGGTGCCGGGTGATCTCGACCGGCACCCCGTGCAGACCGGAGAAACGTGCCGGAAGGAACGCGAAGACCGCGCCGGCCACCAGCGCCAGCGACACGACGGCGGAGGCGAAGAACCCGCGGGTGATCGCGGTCATCGCGCTGCGGTCCCCGGCCCGCGGGGAAACCAGGGCGATGCCGAGCATCGCCGTGAGCACCCCGATGCCGGGCACCACCAGCGGGAACGCCAGCCCCTTGTCGCCGAACGCGGCCCGGCCGAGGATCAGCGCGGCGACCAGGGTCACGGCGTACGACTCGAACAGGTCAGCCGCCATGCCCGCGCAGTCGCCCACGTTGTCGCCCACGTTGTCGGCGATCGTCGCCGCGTTGCGCGGATCGTCCTCCGGAATGCCCTGTTCCACCTTGCCCACCAGGTCCGCGCCCACGTCGGCGGCCTTGGTGAAGATCCCGCCGCCCACCCGCATGAACATCGCCAGCAGCGCCGCGCCGAAGCCGAACCCCTCCAGGACCTTCGGCGCGTCCGCCTGGTAGATCAGCACCACCACCGTGGCCCCCAGCAGACCCAGCCCGACGGTGAACATCCCGACCACCCCGCCGGTGCCGAAGGCGATCCGCATGGCCCGGTGCGAGACCGGGCGCACCGCCCGGTGCCCGGTCGGCGGTTCCCCCTCAGCTGCCGCCCCCACCACCACGGTCGCCGCGCGCGCCGCCGCGGCCACCCGGACGTTACTGCGCACCGCCAACTGCATCCCCACGTACCCGGTCACCGCCGAGAACGCCGCCCCGACCAGGAAGAACACCGAACGGCCGATCCGTTGCCCCCAGGTGTCCGCCGGGAGCAGCAACAGCACGAAAGGCACCACCCCGGCGAAGACCCCCAGGGTGCGGAACTGGCGCGCCAGATAGGCGTTCGCGCCCTCCTGGATCGCCTCAGCGATCTGCCGCATCTTCGCGGTGCCCTCGTCGGCTGCCAACACCTGCCGTACCAACACCCAGGCCACCAGCAGGGCACCGACCGCGATGGCCGCGACCGCGACCACGAGGGTCCGGTCCGCTCCGGTCAGCACGGGTGCGACCGCGGTCCGGACAGCGAGAAGACCCCGCCCGGGGAGGGGCACGAGGGTATGCGGTGCGGCGGGTGCGCTGGCGTCCTGTACCCCAGCCATTCCGTCCTCCTTCACGTCGCGCTGGTGCGCCCGGCGCGCTGTACCGCGCGGGCGGGTCGGCGCAGTGTGCCAACAGCGGTGATTCCCGGGTTCCCACTCCCGCTGAGTGGCTGAGGCGACAGCACCGTCCAGAGGGCGAAGCCCCTGTTCAGAGCGAGGCTAACCCCCGGTGCCCAGCGGTCTCCAAAGCATTGGTGCAACAGGGTGGCCGATCGTGCGGCCGCAGCCGATCCGCCCGAGAATGGGGATCTGGGGGCCGGTGGCGGCGCACGACGCCGACGACTCGCGAGGAGGACACCGCCATGGACTTCGAGGTGATCGTCGAGATCCCCCAGGGCTCGCGTAACAAGTACGAGATGGACCACGACACCGGGCGAATCCACCTCGACCGGATGCTGTTCACCGCTACCCGCTACCCGGCCGACTACGGGTTCATCGACCACACCCTCGGCGGGGACGGCGATCCCCTCGACGCGCTCGTCCTCGTCGGCGAGCCGACCTTTCCGGGATGCCTCGTCACCTGCCGCGCCATCGGCATGTTCGTGATGACCGACGAGAAGGGGCCGGACGAGAAGGTGCTCTGCGTGCCCGCCCACGACCCCCGCTTCGCACGCTTGCAGGACATCGACGACATGCCGTCCTACGACCTCATGGAGATCACCCACTTCTTCGAGGTCTACAAGGACCTCGAACCCGGGAAGTCGGTCGAGGGCTCGCACTGGGAGGACAAGGCCAAGGCGTACGCCGAGATCGAAGCTTCCCGCGCCCGCGCGGGCGGCAGCTCACGCTGAGAGGTAGCTGCTGCTGAGAGGTAGCCTCGGCGTACGGAAATGCCACATGCCGGGGCTATGTCTTGATCCGCTCGACTGCCACTCCGGTAGGGGCCTCCCGTGGGCGGTGCGAGCCGTTCGGGAGGCCCTGCCTTCATACCCTGGCCGACGGAAGATCACGTGGGCGGAAACCCTCGTTCGATCGCCAGGGCGGAATTCTTGGTCGAACAACGGGTTATCACCTCACTATGACCTTGGCGAGCATGACGGAGGAGTGGAAGCAGCAGTAGTAGCTGTAGGTCCCGGGCGAATTGAACCGGAAGCTGTAGGACTGTCCCGGACTCAACGGCCCCGAGTGCAGCGGACCACGACCGTCGCTCTTCACCGAGTGCAGAACCGCGCCGTCGTTGGTCCAGGTAACCGTGGTGCCCTGGCTGACGGTCAGCGTCGACGGAGAGAAGGCGAAGTCGACGATTCCCACCTGCACGGCGGAAGGTACATTCGGAGCGTTGAAGGAGACGGTGGACACCACCGCAGCCGCTGCCGAGGGCGCCTGCTGACCGGCTGCCTGGGCGGAGTCACTCCCGTACCCTGCGCCGAGCATGGAAACGGCCCCCACGGTGGCGGCAGCCACCATTAACGTGGTGATGCGGCGTTTGCGCGCTCTCCTCGGTGTGCCTGTATCTGAGTGAAGAGTCATGATGTCGACCCATTCGTTGTGCGCGGATCCTCGCGCGACCCGGCAGATGCGGGTCGCGCATCCGGATATTGCCCAGCGTACTCCTTGCTTTGATGGATATGAGAGGCCGTTTGCGGCCATCCTGAGAAGGTCGCTCAGGATGGCCGCAGCGGTGTACCACGGGTATTCTGCCCATGTGGAACGGCCTGGCCGTTGCCCGGTCCGGCCTGGTGGAGCGACTGCCCGCAGCGCGCGAAATCCGTGTCACGCGCCCGGGACCGATAGTTCCGTGACTTTCCGTTACGACGCCCGCGGCCTCGGCGCGAACGGCCCTTGGTGGACCGAGGACTTCGCCGCGTCCCGGTAGCCGCCGCTCGCACCTGGCCCGCGGCCGCCCGGCCGCCCGGCGACCGGGCCTGACGCGAACGAGTCCGGTGACGACACGTCGCCACCGGACTGACAGCAGGCGTCACACGAGGAGGCACTCGGCTGACCGGCCGACGCGGGCGGCTCACCACGCAGCGGGCAGGGTCACGGTGAAGGTGGTGCCCTGTCCTGGCGCCGTGCGCACCGAGACGGTACCGCCGTGCGCTTCGGCGATCGACTTGACGATGCCGAGGCCGAGTCCGGCGCCGCCGGGACCGCGGGCTTCGTCGCCACGATAGAAGCGCTCGAACACGCGGCTCGCGGTCTCGCGGTCCATGCCGGGACCTTCGTCGGTGACCGCCAGCTCTATGGCGCCGTCGAGGAGCGAACGCACCATCACGGCTGCCGGCGTTCCCGAAGGGGTGTGCCGCAGAACGTTGTCCAGCAGGTTGCGCAGCACCTGCCTCAGCCGTTCCTCGTCGCCGCAGGCCGTGATCCGGCCCGGGACGTCCACGGCGATCGGCCGGTCGGGGGCGAGGAGGCGGGTGTCGGCGACGGCGTCCGTGATCAGGCGGCCCAGATCGAACGGAGATCTCACGAGCGGGCGGCCCTGGTCGAGCCTGGCGAGCAACAGCAGTTCCTCCAGCATGGCGTGCATCCGAGCGGCCTCGCTCTCGATCCGCAGCATGGCTCGTTCGAGCAGCGCGGGGTCGCGGGCCAGTCCGTGCAGGTGCAGCTGGGCCCATCCGCTGATCGAGGTCAGCGGGGTGCGCAGTTCGTGCGAGGCATCGGCCACGAACTGCCGGAGCCGTTCCTCGGAGCGCTGCCGCTCGTCGAACGCCCGGTTGAGGGCGGTGCCGACCTCGCCGAGCTCGGAGTCGGGCCGGGCGACCTGGATGCGCTGGCCGGGATCACCGTCGGCGATCGCGGTGGCGGTCGCGGCCATGTCCCGCAGCGGGTGCAGGCTCACCCGCAGCACGCCGCGGCTGAGTAGGGCGATTCCCATCAGCACGGCGAGGGTCGCGATCGCATCGGCGCCGATCAGCCAGTACACGATGTCCTCGCCGGGCCCGAGGCTCGTGGCCGCCACGACGGTGCTGAACGTCGCGGGGGGTGTGCCGGGTGCCGTTCGGACCTCGGCCGGTGCACCGGCAGGGAAACTCAGGGCGCGGTACCTGACCGTGGGTGCGCCACGGCCCGAGACCGTGACGGCGTGCCGGGCGAACCCGGCGGGGACCGGCGCGGGCAGGTCGGGCCGCGGTATGGGGCGGCCGTCGAGGCCTCCTGCCGCCGTCTGTGCCACCACTGCGCCGTTCTGGTCGAGCAGCGCGAGGTAGGCGCCGCCGGGCAGCAGCGAGTTGAGGTCGGCCGCGCTGATCGGGGTGGTCCGGCTCGTGAGGTGCTGCTGGATCGCGGTACGGGCCTGGCTGAGCTGGGCGTCCGCGGCCTCTATGAGGTACAGGCGAAGGCCTATCAGCGAAGCGGCGTTGACGGCGACCATGCCCAGGGCCGCGAGCAGGATGACCCCCGCGATCAGCCGCGCCCGCAGTGAGCCGCGCCATGCCCGGGCCACGTCAGCCGCCTTCGGGCAGCCGAAGGCTGTAGCCGAAGCCGCGCACCGTGTGGATCAAGGCCGGCGGTTGGACATCCACCTTCGCCCGGAGCCGGGACACGAGTTTCTCGACGACACCCTCGCTGAAATGGTGCTGCCAGACGTGGTGCGTGATCTGGTCCTTCGACACCACGTGGTCGGCGTTGACCAGCAGGTACCGCAGGAGCCGGTACTCGGTCGGCGACAGGCCGACCAGGCGGTTTCCGCGGTGGACCCGCCGGCTGCGCTCGTCCATGGACAGATCGGCGAAGCGCAGGACCGGAGCGGGCCCCGCCGTCGTACCGGCCCTGCGCAGCAGGGCGTGCACCCGGGCGAGCAGTTCAGGAACGCTGAACGGCTTGGTGAGGTAGTCGTCGGCACCCATGGCGAGGCCCGCCACCCGGTCCTCGACCGAGTCCCGTGCCGTGAGGAACAGCACGGGCAGCTGTGCCCCGCTCTCGATCAGCCTCCGGCAGACGGCGAAGCCGTCCAGGTCGGGCAGCATCACGTCCAGCACGAGCAGGTCCACCGGAGTCGCCCGGTAGGCCCGCAGGGCGGCGGCGCCGCTGTCCGCCGTCACGACCCGGTACCCGGCAAGGCCCAGGGTGGTCTCCAGCAGCTCCGAGAGCATCGGGTCGTCGTCCACCACCAGCAGCCGCTGCCCGGCCCCTCGGAGCAGTGGCAAACCGTGTGCCGACGAAGCGGAGTGCATAGCAGGTACCCATCACAAGATCGCGTTGTCCACGGCGACAACGCGCCGCGCTGCTCTCGGGTTCCACGCGCCCGGATCGCCCGCTGTCAGGCAACGGTCAGGTTGTCGACCGGGCGAGGTCAGCAGCGTCGGGTTGGCTCGAACCACGGGGGACGTCGAGGAGAAAGGACCCACTCATGACCGGAACCGAGCCCGTCAGCGGGACGCAGCCCCTGGCGCGGAGCTGCCCCTTCGACCCACCGTCGGAGTACCGGACGCTGCGGGAGCAGAACCCGATCGCGGAGGTGACTCTGCCCGACGGCCTCCCCGGCGTGCTGGTCACCCGGTACGCGGACATCCGGACCGTGCTGTCCGACCCGCGGTTCAGCTCGCAGCGCCGGACGGTACGGATCGGCGCAGCCGAGCCGCAGGACGCACCGGTGCCGCCGCCCGCCCCGGGAATGTTCATCATGCTGGACGCGCCGGAGCACACCCGGTTCCGGCGGCTGCTCACCGGCCAGTTCACCGTGCGCCGGATGCAGCAGCTGGCCCCGGCGGTGGAACGCATCGTGGCCGAGCAACTGGACGCGATGGCGGGCGCCACGGGCCCGGTCGACCTGGTCGAGGCGTTCGCGCTGCCGATTCCCTCGCTGGTGATCTGCGAGCTGCTCGGTGTGCCCTACGCCGACCGGGAAGAGTTCCAGCGGGGTTCGGCCAGGATGCTCAAGGTCGACGGCGACCCGGAGGAGTCCCGGCGGGCGCAGCTGGAGATGCGGGAGTTCATGCACCGCCTGGTGCTCGCCAAGCGGGCCGAGCCCGGCGACGACATCCTGAGCGGTCTGGTGCGTTCCGGCGAGCTCTCCGACGAGGAACTGGTGGGTGTCGGCGTACTGTTGCTGGTCGCCGGGCACGAGACGACCGCCAACATGATCGCGCTGGGCACCATGTGCCTGCTGCGCAACCCCGAACAGTTGGACGTCCTGCGGGCCGACCCGTCGTTGCTGGACGGTGCCGTCGAGGAGCTGCTGCGCTACCTCAGCGTCATTCAGTTCGGTGTCCGCCGCACCGCACGGGAGGATCTGGAACTGAACGGCCACCAGATCAAGGCCGGCACGACGGTGGTCGCCGCGGTCGCGTCGGGGAACCGTGATGCGGCCCAGTTCCCCGGCGATGCCGACGAGTTGAACGTCGAACGCCCGTACAGCCCGCATGTGGCCTTCGGCCACGGAATCCACCAGTGCCTCGGCCAGCAGCTGGCCCGGGTCGAGATGAAGGCCGCTTACTCCGCCCTGTTCGACCGGTTCCCGACCCTGCGGCTGGCAGTGCCCGCGGAGGAGGTGCCGATGCGCGACGACATGGTCGTCTACGGCGTCCACGAGCTGCCCGTGACGTGGTAGGCGACACCACCACGGCGGTGGGTCACCGCATCTCGAACCAACCACACTGACACGGAGCCAAAACTGATGAAGATCACCGTAGAAGAGGACAGGTGCGTAGGAGCCGGCCAGTGCGTGCTCGCCGCGGCCGAGGTCTTCGACCAGCGCGAGGAGGACGGCATCGTGATCCTGCTCGATGCCGATCCCTCGGATGACCTGGCGGCCCGGGTGCGGGATGCCGCCGCCAGCTGCCCCGCCATGGCCATCACGGTGGCCGAGTAGTGCCTGCCACGGACCGCATCGTCCTGGTGGGCGCATCCGCCGCAGGGCTGACGGCGGCCGACACCCTGCGACGCGAGGGCTTCACCGGCACGCTCACCATGGTCGGCGAGGAGCCGCAACTGCCCTACGACCGGCCACCGCTGTCCAAACAAGTGCTGGCCGGCGACTGGCAACCGCACCGGACCACCCTGCGCCCTGAGACCGACCTCCAACGGCTCCAGGTGGACCTGCGGCTGGGCTGCCGGGCGGTCGGCCTGGACCCGATCGCCCGCACCGTCGCACTGGCCGACGGTGAGCGGCTCGGCTACGACGGCCTGATCATCGCCACCGGACTGCGCCCGCGCCGTCTGCCCTTCGGCCACGATCTGGCCGGCGTGCACGTGCTGCGCACCCTGGACGATGCGCTGGCCCTACGAGCGGAGCTCCTGGCCGGGCCGAGGCTCGTGGTGATCGGTGCCGGATTCCTCGGCAGCGAGATCGCCGCCACCGCGCGCGGTCTCGGCCTCGACGTCGCGTTGGTCGATGTCGAACCCGCCCCGCTGGCCAGGCAAGTCGGAGCACGGGTAGGAGAGTTGGTTGCCGGCCTGCACCGTGGACACGGTGTCCGCCTGCACCTGCGGCGCCGCGTCTCCAGCCTGACCGGCGAGCGCGGCCGGGTCACCGCGGTGGTGCTCGACGACGGCACCCGCCTGCCGTCCGACGTGGTCGTCGTCGCCATCGGTTCGGTGCCCGCCACCGACTGGCTGGTCGGCTCCGGGATCCCGCTGGGCGACGGGGTCCTCTGCGACCACAGCTGCCGAGCCGCGCCCGGCGTCTACGCGGCAGGAGACGTCGCCAACTGGCCGCACCCCGCGGCAGGCGGCCGGGTCCGCCTCGAACAACGCACCAACGCCACCCAGCAGGCCGTCACCGCAGCCAAGAACCTTCTCGCCGGACCGGATGGCGCCATCCGCTTCACACCGACCCCCTTCGGATGGACCGACCAATACGACACCAAGATCCAGATCCACGGATGGGCCCCCGCCGGCTCCCAGGTCGACGTGGTCGACGGCGACCCGCAGACGGGCAGGTTCGTCGCCCTCTACCGCTCGGACGGTCGCGTGGTGGGTGCCCTCGGCTGGAACAGCCCACGCGCGCTGCTCCACCACCGCAAGCGGATCGCCGAACCCGGCGCCGTATGAGCGGACAGCGGCCGGGAGAGTGGGCCGTGGCGGAGGCGAACACGCCCTGATCCGCGCACTGTTACGCAGTCGGGCTGCACTGTGCGAAGGCCGCTGACGCGGGTCGCCGATGTCGGCTGCCCGGGTGACCGGGCCGGACTCGCAGGCGGAGACCACCCTCCGGTCGCGGTCGCGGAGGCCGGTTTCGGTCTGGATGCGGCCAGCCTGCGTTCCTGCGCTCTGTTCGGCCCGGACGTGGCCGGCGGCGATCTCGGTGTCGTAGCCCCGGTCGGCCGGCAGGGTGTCCGGTCTGCGCCGTGGCCGGCCGACCAGGCTGGCCACGGCGGGGACCTTCCGAGCAGGGCAGCAGCTGGGCGACGTCGTTGGCCGCCGGTCAGCGACACCGCGAGCGGGATGCCCTGGCAGTCGACGAGGACGTGGGGCTTGTCCGTGAAGTCGAACTGGAGCCGCTGGGTGAGAGCCAGGTCGAGATGTGGTGCGACCTCCGCCGGGATGAGCGCGGCGGCGTGCGGGGTGGAGACGATCAGGTCGGCCTCGGCCAGGGCGTTGTCGAGTGAGCGGTGGCCGCGGTCGGCGTAGAAGACGATCTCGTCGGCCGTGAAGCGGCGGCCTGCGGGCCGGAGCAGTGGGTCGCCCAGGGGTACGGCAGCAGCTTCTCCGGTGGGTGGCAGGTCGTCGCCGTGAACGGGGGAGCCGGCCAGCAGTCGTCATGCGTCCAGTTATGACGACAGTGGTGTCGGTAAGTTGGATATGATCCCGACAGGTGCGTCGCCAAAATGGTGCGGCGCCACATGCTGTGGAGTTGCCATGTCCTACACCGTCATGAACCGGATCGACGTCGAGGCCGCGGAGGCCGAGGCCTTCGAAGCGCGGTTTGCCGCCAGCATGAGCGCCACCCTGCCCGGTGTGCCGGGGCTGGTGCGGTCGGCTCTGCTGCGCCCGCAGGCGGAGGGCGCGCCGTACGTCGCGGTCATGGAGTTCACGGGCGTGGACGCCTTCCGGGCGTGGATGTCCTCGGACTCCTTCAAGGCGGCGCACGGGCACTCGGCAGGGCAGGAGGGCGCCGGCGGGGCGCACGTCGAGGCGTTCCACACGGTGGCGGAGGTCACCTCCTGAGGTCCTCCTGGCGCGTCCGGCTGCGGTGGTCCGCGGCCGGACGGATCCGTCGGTGGGTACCGGCGCGGTGATACTAGGGGCCAGCCGTTCGGCATCGTCGCGATGCGGACGGCTGGCAGAGACCGTCACGCGCAGGAGGACAGAACCGGCAATGCCGAAGATCAGCGCCGCCACAGTGGCCGAGCACCGTGCCCAGCAGCAAGCGGCGCTGATCCGGGCCGCCGTCGACGTCCTGGTGGAACAGGGGGCCGCCGCCGTCACCCCGGCGAGCGTGGGGGCGCGGGCGGGGCTGGCCCGCTCCAGCGTCTACCAGTACTTCCCGTCCGGCGCAGCGATCCTCGCAAGCGTCGTCGAGTCGTCGTTCGCCGATGCGAACCGGGCCGTTGACCACGCCCTCCACGGCCTGAACGACCCGGTCGAGCGCATCGTCGCGTACATCGAGACCGAGCTCCGCCTGGCCGAGCAGGGCGCCCACCGGCCGGCCAGCGCCCTCATGCGGGCGGACCTGCCGGCGGAGTGCCAGGAGCGTGTGCGGGAACTGCACCGTCAGCACGCGGCGCCGCTGCTCGCCGCGATCGCGGACTCCGGTGCGCCGGATCCACTGCTGACCGCACAGCTGGTCGGCGGTCTGCTCCAGGCGGCCGTGAGCGCGGTGGACGGTGGGGGAGACCGGGGGGCCACGGCAGAGCGCGTGCTCTCGTTCATCCGGGAGGGGCTGTTCCCCAGGGCGACACGGATCTGAGCCGGGCTGGGGCGGGCACCCACTCCGGCACCCCGAGAGGCTGCCCTGCGTCGAGGGCGGCTGCGTGATCACCCTCCCCGCCCACAGCGGCGTCGTCCTTGGCGGTCCCAACGGGACGACGGACTGATGGGCTGGGACAGGCAGCCACCGCGCAACCCTCCAGACAGGAACGCGCACACCTCCCTGACCGCTGTCACATCGCTGACCGGATCGTTCCGCATCCGGCCCCGATGGTGCCTTCAGCCGACGGCCCCCGGCCGCCAGGATCGAGGCATGAACAGAGCACTCCTCGTCATCGACGTCCAGGAATCCTTCCGCCGCCTGGAGAAGTGGGCGGCCGTCTCCAACCCCGATATCGTCGGCCAGGTGAACAAGCTGGTCGCCCACGCCCGCGCCGAAGGGGACCTGGTCGTCTGGATCCTCCACGCCGAGCCCGGCACCGGAACGGTCTTCGACCCGGCCCTCGGCCACGTGCACCCGATCGACGGGCTGCAGCCCGCCGAGGGCGAGCCCGTCATCAGCAAGACCTCGCACAACGCGTTCACCACCACCAACCTGCAACAGCTGCTCACCCAGCACGGCATCCGCGAACTGACCGTCAGCGGCATCCGCACCGAGCAGTGCTGCGAGACCACCACCCGGATCGCCTCCGACCTCGGCTACGACGTCACCTTCGTCACGGACGCCACCGCCACCCACCCGATCGAACACCGCGACGCGCCGCCCGGACGCAGCCTGGCGGAGATCCTCGCCGACCCGCGCACCCTGCCCACCGACGAGATCACCGCCCGCACCGAGTACGCCTTGTCGGGCCGCTTCGCCCGCGTCACCACCGTCAAGGAGCTGACTGGATCGTGACCCGCGTCGTCTTCCTGCTCGTCCCGCAGCTGCACCTGCTGGACCTCGCCGGCCCCGCCCAGGTGTTCTCGACCGCCGCCGACCACGGCCTCGGGTACGAGATCGGCTACGTGGCCGAGCAGGAGGACGTCCCCACCGCGCAGGGACTGTCTCTGCGCGCCGCCACCGAATGGCCGCGACTGTCCGCCGGAGACCTGATCGTGGTCCCCGGTTGGCGCGAGCCGCCGCCGCGCGCCGACGGGCTCTCTCCGGCGTCACTGGACCAGCTGACCGCCCACCACACGGCCGGCGGGACGGTCGCCAGCATCTGCACCGGGGCGACCGCACTCGGCCGGGCCGGGCTGCTGGACGGCCGCCGATGCACCACGCACCACGACGCGCAGGACGAACTCGCCCGCTGCCACCCCCGGGCCCGCGTGGCGCGCGACGTGCTCTACGTGGTCGACGACCGGGTCGTCACCTCAGCCGGCATCGCCAGCGGCATCGACCTCGCCCTTCACCTCGTCGCCGTCCGCCACGGCCCCGCGGCCGCCGCCCGGATTGCCCGCGACATGGTCGTCTACGCCCGCCGCAACGGCGACGAGCAGCAGACCAGCGCGATGCTCCGCCACCGCGCCCACCTGGCCGACGCCGTCCACCAGGCACAGGACCTGATCGACGCCCACTTCGCCACCCCGCTGCGCCTGGCCGACCTCGCCGCCGCGTGCGGCGTCAGCGAACGTACCCTCACCCGCCGCTTCACCGAGGCCACCGGCCTCACCCCGCTGCGCTACCAGCAGGAGCTGAGGCTCGAACACGCCGAGCACCTCGTCTCCCACGGCGCCACCGCCGAGACCGCCGCCCGCACGGTGGGCTTCCAGGACGCCCGCATGCTCCGCCGCCTGCGCGCCCGGGCATGAGCGGCCGCCTCAGCCGGCGCCCGGAGCCGGCCTGCGGGGTCTCGCAGCCGCAGCAGCGAACGCCGGTGATCCACGGCGTGATCCGCGAGTATGCCCCCACCGACCAGCATGAGCAGAGCAAGGCCGAAATCGGCCGACGCAGTGAACCGGCGCGGTGAGCACCGGACGCTCAGGGCCGGTCACGCACAGGTCCGACTCGATTCGCACGGCGCAGGCCGGAGCGGATGGTGATCTCGAAGTCTCCAGCCCGCGCCATGGGGCGCCCCGCGGGTCGGCACTCCGCCTCTCACCTGCACCAATCCGCCCTCTCGCCCGCGCCGACCCGCCGCTGATCCGCTTGGAACGCAGACCGACGGTCGAGATCGGTCCGTTTGGCGTCAACAATGGGATTTGTCCCTGTTGTGTTCTGGAGCAAGGCGGGGCCTGGCTTGGTCGACGTGCGGAGAAGTGCTGATGTGCCCGGGCGGCTTCCTCGTCCGACGCACGGCAGGCAAGGACGCCAAAAATACGGCCGGCCGCATGCGGGAAGGCCGAAGCGGCTGTTCAAGGGCCTGCTGAGCCCGCGCAGCCTCGCCGGCCCGGTGTTCCTCCTGCAACTTGCGGTGATGCTGCTGATCGTCGTCGCCGCGCTGGTGGCTCTCGTGGTCGGGGCTCGGCGCGACGCCATGGCGGATGCCCAGAGCCGGACACTCGCCGCGGCGCAGGCGTTCGCGAACTCCCCGGGGATCCTGACGGCACTGAGCGGCCCCGACCCGACCGCGGCCCTGCAGCCGTACGCCGAGGCGGCCCGGAAGGCCGCTGGCGTGGATGCCATCATCGTCTACGGGTTGGACGGGATCACGCTCACCCACAGCGACCCGAACCAGATCGGGAAGCACGTCATCGGTCCCTACGCGCAGGCGGCGACCGGCAAGCCCTTCACCAGCACCTTCCACGGGTCGCTGGGCCTCTCCGTGATCTCGGCGGTACCCGTCAAGGCCGCCGACGGCTCCGTCGTCGCCATCGTCTCCTCCCCGGTCACGGTCGGGAAGGTGCAGCACAGGGTGAACCAGCAGCTGCCGGTCCTGTTCGGCGGTGCCACGGTGGCTCTTGCCATCGGCGCGGGCGGGGCGAGCCTGGTGAGCCGCCGGCTGCAGCGGCAGACCCATGGCCTGGGCCCGGCCGAGATGACCAGGATGTACGAGCACCACGACGCCGTGCTGCACGCCGTCCGGGAGGGCGTGCTGATCCTCGGCGAGGACGGCCGCCTGCTGCTGGCCAACGACGAGGCCTCCCGGTTGCTCGGCCTGCCCGCCGACTGCGAAGGCCGTCCGATCACCGAGCTGGGCCTGGGCCACCCGGTCGCCGAGCTGCTGGCCTCGGGGCGAGTGGTCACCGACGCCGTGGTCGGCTCGGGCGACCGCCTACTCTCGGTGAACATCCGGGCCACCGACCGCAACGGGGGACCGCCCGGGCGGGTCGCGACCCTGCGTGACTCCACCGAGCTGCGCGCCCTGTCCGACAAGGCCGAGGCGGCCCGCGAGCGCCTCAAGATGCTGTACGAAGCCGGCAACACGATCGGCACCACACTCGACGTGGTGCGCACCGCCCAGGAACTCGCCGAGGCGGCCGTCCCGAGCTTCGCCGACTACGCCACCGTCGACCTCGCGGAGCCCGTCCTGCACGGCGACGAGCCCACCGGCACCCGGATCCTCCAACTGCAGCGCGCCGGGCTGAGCGGCGTCCACCCGGACACGCTGTTCCATCCCGTCGGTGCGACCATTCCGATCGTTCCCACCACCCCGTTCGGCCGCAGCCTGCAGCACGGTCAGTCCGTGATCGAGACGGATCTGACCAGCGCCGGCGTCTGGCACGACGAGGCCCCGGACCGGGCCCGGCGCACGGTCGACGACGGCATCCACTCGCTGCTGAGCGTGCCGCTGCTCGCCCGGGGCCAGGTCCTCGGCGTGGCCGTCTTCTGGCGCGCGGCCTCACCGGAGCTCTTCGACGAGGACGACCTCTCGCTGGCCGAGGAGCTGGTCGCCCGGGCCGCCGTCTGCATCGACAACGCCCGCCGCTACACCCGCGAGCACCGGATGGCCGTCACCCTCCAGCACAGCCTGCTACCCGGCGGACTGCCCGAGCAGAGCGCCCTGGACGTCGCCTACCGCTACCTGCCCGCCGAGGCCGGCGTGGGCGGTGACTGGTTCGACGTGATCCCGCTGCCCGGCGCCCGGGTCGCACTGGTGGTGGGCGACGTGGTCGGACACGGCCTGCACGCCGCCGCCACCATGGGCCAGCTGCGCACCGCCGTGCACAACTTCTCCTCCCTCGACCTGCCCCCGGACGAACTGCTCGGCCACCTGGACGACCTGGTCAACCAGATCGACCAGGACCGGGCGGCCCAGGACGGCGACGCCATCACCGGCGCGACCTGCCTGTACGCCATCTACGACCCGGTCACCCTGCGCTGCGCCATGGCCCGGGCCGGGCACCTGCTGCCGGCCCTGGTCCACCCGGACGGCTCGGTGGAGTTCCCCGAGTTGCCCGCCGGGCCGCCGCTCGGCCTGGTCGG
Organism: Kitasatospora sp. NPDC001159; assembly: GCF_053598235.1. Lineage (NCBI taxonomy): Bacteria > Bacillati > Actinomycetota > Actinomycetes > Kitasatosporales > Streptomycetaceae > Kitasatospora > Kitasatospora sp. NPDC001159. The sequence continues at coordinate 38,441 of NZ_JBSFJV010000049.1, read as the reverse complement.
CCTGCCGTTCGAGAACGCCGAACTACAGCTGCGGGAGGGTACCCGGCTGGTCCTCTACACCGATGGGCTGGTCGAGGACCGCTCCCGGGACATCGACGTCGGCCTCGAACTGCTGCGCACCACCCTCGGCCAGGGCGACCGCAGCCCCGACGACACCTGCGAGGCGGTGCTGAACGCCCTGCTGCCGGCCAACCCGACCGACGACATCGCCCTGCTGGTCGCCCGGACCAGGGCGCTGCCCGCCGACCGGGTCGCCGTCTGGCACGTCCCGGCCGACCCGGCCGCCGTCGCCCGGGTCCGGGCAGGCGTCACGGAACGGCTCACCGAGTGGGGGCTGGACGAGATGGCCTTCACCACCGAACTGATCGTCAGCGAGCTGGTCACCAATGCCATCCGGTATGCGATCGGTCCGATCCGGCTCCGGCTGCTCCGTGACCGCGCACTCATCTGCGAGGTCTCCGACGGCAGCAGCACCTCCCCGCACCTGCGGTACGCGGTCAGCACCGACGAGGGCGGGCGTGGGCTGTTCCTGGTCGCCCAGCTCTCCGAGCGCTGGGGCACCCGCTACACCCCCAACGGCAAAGTCATCTGGGCCGAACAGCACCTCCACGAGAGCGCCACCCCGGCAGTGGAAGGTCCCGGTGAGACCCCGCTCGTGACCACCGAAGGACGTCTGGAGTCATCGTGACCGCATCTCGTGCCCGAACGGCGACCGTCTCCGGCTGCCTGGTCCTCCTGGCCGTGGGCCTGGGCGCGTGCGGCCACACACCGCCTGCCACACCCAAAGACCCGTCGGTGGCCACCTCCGCGAAGGACGCGGGCGGCATGGACGCACTGACCGCCGCGGCGAAGAAGGAGGGCACGCTCAGAGCGATCGCGATCCCCCGCGACTGGGCCGACTACGGCGGCCTGATCGACGGCTTCGAGAAGAAGTACGGGATCACGGTCACGGTCGACAATCCTCTGGGCCACAGCCAGGACGAGATCGACGCCATCAAGAAGAACGGGACACAGCAGAGTGCCCCCGACGTCATCGACGTAGGGGACACGTTCGCCCGGGCAGCAGGCCAACAGAACCTGCTCGCGCCGTACAAGGTCGCCGCGTACCGCTCGATTCCGAGCAATCAGAAGGACGCGCAGGCCCGTTGGTCCAACAACTACGGGGGCTACATCTCCATCGGCTGCGACGCGAACCGCGTCGAGGTCTGTCCCCAGACCTTCGCCGATCTGCTGAAACCCGCTTACCAGGGCAAGGTCGCGCTTGAGGGCGACCCCACCCGCTCCGAGACCGGATTCGCCAGCGTGTACGCGGCGGCCCTGGCGAACGGCGGATCGTTCGACAACATCCAGCCCGGCCTCGACTTCTTCGCCAAGCTCAAGCAGACGGGCAACCTCGACCCGGTCGTCGCCACCTCGGCCACGGTCGCGAGCGGCCAGACGCCCATCAGCATCAACTGGGACTTCGTCAACCTCAACTACACCGGCCAGCTCCGCAGCAAAGGCGTCAACTGGCAGGTCTCGATCCCCTTCGACAGCAGCTTCGCCCAGTACTACGCGCTGGCAATCAACAAGGACGCCCCGCACCCGGCGGCCGCCCGCCTGTGGCAGGAGTACCTTTTCAGCGCCGAGGGTCAGAACCTCCGGCTCAACGGCTACGCCCGCCCGGTGCTGCTCGATGCCATGAAGAAGGACGGCACCCTTGACGAGGCCGCCTTCGCAAGATTGCCGACGGTTGAGGGAACGCCCGACTTCCCGACGGATGCGCAGACCGAGAAGGCGAAGGAGATGGTCGCCGTGGGCTGGGCGAAGGCCGTCGCGGACGGCTGACGCCGGGGGCGTGTCCAGCCGACGGCACACTTTCGCTAGCCCCGGTTTGTGAGAGGCCGCACACCGGGGCCACCGCTGGTTGTGCTCAAATGACCTTACGTGTCGGCCACCCGGCGCCGCGGATCGGCGATGTACCAGGCGCAGCAGCTCCACGGCCCGGGAGCGGGCCGCGCGCCGGCGTCGCACCGCACCACCGGATCCAACCAGCGCCGGCACCTGCCGTCCTGACCGGCTGTCGCCCCGGCCACCTCGCGCCCTCCGGGTGGGTTCGCGCCTCCGGGCCCAGCGTCAGCGGATGACGGATCGCAGCACGCAGGGGCGGGACGATCTCCGTCCCGCCCGTGCGCGGCGCGGTGGATCAGCTGCGGGTCCAGCGCTGGTTGGCCGAGTCGTTGCAGGTCCACAACTCGGCCGGGGTGCCGTTCGAGGTGGCGCCGCCGGTTGCCCACGATAGATCCGATGCATAAGCGGTGCTCATCGGGTGATGTTGTTGCCCCACAGCGTCCGGTCGTCGACGTTCTCCCGGGTCACCAGGGGGGCCGGCAGCCGGTCCTCCAGGCCGTTGGGCAGGGCGACGATGGTCGAACCGTGATCGGTCGGGCCGGTGGGGAAGGACCTGTTCTCGACGGCGGCCCGCGCGTAGTACAGCGCGTACTTGGCGTAGAGGTCGGCGGGCTGGCTCACCGTGGCGTCGATCAGGCCCTTGCGGATGGCGTCCAGTTCCTCGGGGATGCCGTCGTTGGAGACGATCGTGATGTGCCCGGGCTGGCCGGCCGGCTTCAGCAGGCCCTTCTGCTGCAGGAGCGACAGCGTCGGCTGCAGGAAGACTCCGCCGGCCTGCAGGTAGACGCCGTTGAGATCCGGGTTGGCGGCCAGCGTGCTCTGCAACTTGGCCGAGGCGGTGTCGCCGTTCCACTCGGTGGGGAGCTCGATCACCTGGATGCCCGGATAGTTGGCCTTCATGCAGCCGGCGAACCCGCGGGTGCGCTCGTAGGCGTTGATCGACACGAGCGCACCCTGCAGTTCGGCGACCTTCCCCTTCCCCTTGAGCTGTTTGCCCAGGAATTCGCATGCCTTGGTGCCGTACGCGACGTTGTCGGTCCGGACCACCATGTACACCTCGCCGTGTTCGGGCTCGGTGTCGACGACCACCGTGTTGATTTTCTCGTAGGACAGGTGGTCCAGAACCTGGTCCGTGTTGGGGGTGGACTGCGGCGCGATCACCACGGCCTTCACCCGACTGGCCTCGAAGTGCTGCAAGTTCGCCTTCAGCTGGGCCTCGTCGTTGTGCGAGTCGGTGATCGGCAGGGTGCGCGCACCCCCGGCCGCTATGCCGTCCTTCAGGTAACGCTCGTACGACTTCCAGAAGGCTGAGTCGTCGCGCGGGATGTCGATGCCGATGTCCGCGCCGCTCGCGTCGGCGGAGGTGGAGTCCTTCGCGCAACCGGTCAGCGACCCGGCGATCAGGACGGCTCCCGCCGCCGCGCCGGCGACCGCGGTTCGGCCCTTGAAGTGGTGCATTGCTTCAGCCCTTCTTTGCAGGCAGATGGTGACGTGGCGGTGCTGTGGTCGAGCCACTCCTCGACGGCCGCGACGTGCATGGCGGCGGCGCACGCGGCCAGGCCCGCGTCGCGTGCGGTGAGGGCGCGCAGGATCGCCTCGTGTTCGGTCTGCGCCCGGGCCCGGGCCCGGGCGTCGCGGGTGCCGCGGACGATGCGCAACCGCTGGGTGTGGGTGGAGAGGGTCGACAGCAGGGTGGACAGGACCGGGTTGCCGACGGAGTCCACGATGATCCGGTGGAACTCGATGTCCAGCTCGACGAACTCCTCCACACCGATGTCGCCGGCCGACCGGGCGAGGATCCGCTCCAGTTCCGCGAGCTGTTCCGACGTCAGGCGGCCGGCCGCCTGCGCGGTGGCCTGGGGCTCCAGCAACCGTCGTACGTGGAGGAGTTGCCGTGCTCCGTCACCGGCCGAGACGTCGGCTGCGAAGGCCATGGTCTCCATGAGGCGGTGGGGTTCCAGGCCGGAGACGTACGTGCCGTCGCCCTGTTTGGGCACCAGGATGCGCATGGCGGTGAGCGCGCGCACGGCCTCGCGCAGCGAGTTGCGGGACAGGCCCAGCTGCTCGGCGAGGTCCGCCTCGTTGGGCAGGCGCGAACCCGGTTCCAGACGTCCCGTCACGATCATCTGTTTGATCTTCGCGATCGCCAGATCGGTCACGGCCGTTGGAGACGCCTTGCGGGCGCCGTTGTTCGGGCGTTCAGGCATGCTTCAGCGACCTCCTGTCGCTCGGTGGGAGCCTGCGTGGGCAAGGGGGAGTGGCCCGCGCGGTGCGAGCACCCGGCGCAGGGGATGCACGGGGGCGGTGCGCCACGCGGGCTGCGGTACCGGATCGTCGGGGGGTCAGTCCTGTTGCTCGCCGGAGGTGAAGCGGGAGACGATCAGGGCGAGGATGATGATCACGCCGTTGAGGAACTGGTTCCACAGCGGCGGCACCCCGGCCAGGGTCATGACGTTGACGACGAGTTGGAGGGTGAGCACACCGGTGAGGGCGCCGAAGAGCGTCCCGCGCCCGCCGTTGAGGCTGACTCCGCCGATGACGGTGGCGGCGAACACCTGGAAGATCCATCCGTTGCCCTGGTCGGCGGAGATCGAACCGTAGTGGCCGGTGTAGAGGATGCCGGCGAAGGCGGCCAGCACCCCGCCGAGGACCAGGACGGTCCAGGTGATCCGGTCGACCCGGATGCCGGCGGCGCGGGCCGCCTCGGCGTTGCCGCCGATCGCGTACAGGGCACGGCCGTGGCGCAACCAGGCGAGTGCCGACCCGCCGACCAGGAACAGCAGGCCGCAGATCCAGATCGCGGCGGGGATGCCGAGCCAGGAGGCGGCGCCGAGGTAGCGGAAGGAGTCGGGCAGGTTGACGATCGACTGGCCCTGAGATACGGCGACCTGGAGGCCGCGTAGCAGGGTCAGCGCGCCGAGGGTGACGATGAAGCCGTTGAGGCGCAGCTTGAGGATCAGGAAGCCGTTGACCGCTCCGATGAGTGCGCCGATCAGCAGGCAGAGCGGAATGGCCGCCCAGCCGGGGAAGAGACCGAGGCCGTTGAAGCGCGCGCCGTGGTCGGGAAGCACCAGCCACACCGCGATGACGGGAGCGACGCCGATGGTGGACTCCAGGGAGAGGTCCATCCGTCCGGCGATCAGGATCAGGGCCTCGGCGAGCACCAGCACGCTGAGTTCGGTGGCCTGCTGGCCGACTCCGAGCAGGTTGTCCGCGGTCAGGAAGGCGGGTGAGACGGCGAAGCCGATGATGCCCAGCACGAGCAGGACCGGCAGCAGGGACAGGTCGCGGTAGCGGGCGAGGTCGAAGCGGCGGCGCGACGCCGTGGCGGCGGGCACGTTGAGTTCAGTGGCGGCCATGGCCTTCCTTCGTGTCAGGGGAGTCGGCCATGCCTTCCATGGCGGCGACCAGTTGTTCGTCGCTCCAGCCGCGGTCGAACTCCGCGACGATCCGGCCGTGGAACATCGCCACGACGCGGTCGCAGGCCCGCAGGTCGTCGAGTTCGTCCGAGACGATCAACGCCGTCTTCCCGCTGTCCGCGACCTGGCGGATGGTGCCGAGCAGGGACTCCTTGGACTTGACGTCGACACCGTTGGTCGGGCGGATGGCGACCAGGACGTGGGGCCGGGTGGCGAGAGCCCGGGCGATGACGACCTTCTGCTGGTTGCCGCCGGACAGCGCGGAGACGGGGGTGGTGGGGCCGGGCGTCTTGATGTCGAGATCGGCGATCATCCGCTCGGCGAAGGCCCGGGTGCGCGAGGGCAGTACGGTTCCGTACGGTCCGAGCTGGTCGGAGACGGTCAGGGTGGCGTTCTCGGCGACGCTGCGCTGGGGGACCAGGCCCTGGATGTGCCGGTCCTCGGGGACGAGGCCCACCCCGGCGGCGAGCGCGGCGGGTACCCGTCCGGTGCGCACCGGACGGCCCGCGACACTGATCCGGCCGGCGCGCGGGCGGTGCAGGCCGGCGATGGTCTCCCCGAGCTGGACGTTGCCGCTGGTGGCGGCGCCGGCCAGCCCGACGACCTCGCCGGCCCGGGCGAGCAGGGTCACGTCCCGGTAGGCGCCGGGCAGTTCGAGGCAGTCGACATCGAGCAGCGCAGCGGCGTCGGCGGTGGGCCCGGGACCGGTCGGTGCGAGGCCGGTGCTCACCGTCGCGGCCTCCCCGGTCATCGCCTCGACCAGCGCGTGTCGGCCGAGTTCGGCGACCGGGGCGGTGACGATGTGCCGGGCGTCGCGGTAGACGGTGACCGTGCCGCAGAGGTCGTAGACCTCCTGGAGGTGGTGCGAGATGAAGAGGAAGGCGACGCCCTGGGCCTGGAGTTCCCGCAGCTTGGCGAAGAGCTGGTCGATGCCGCGGGCGTCGAGCTTCGCTGTGGGCTCGTCCAGGATGATGAACCGGGCGCCGAAGGAGAGGGCCCGGGCGATCTCGATGAACTGCCGCTGCTCGACGGTCAGTTCCTCGGCGCGAGCAGTGGGGTCGACCTCGACGCCGTACTCGCCGAGCAGATCGGCGGCGCGCAGGCGCAGCTGCCGCCAGCTGATCGGGCGCAGCGATCGGGGGTTCTGCCGGTCCAGGCTGTGTCTGTTCAAGAACAGGTTCTCGGCGACGGTGAGGGCCGGGATGATGGTGGAGCGCTGGTAGACGCAGGCCACCCGGGAACGCCAGGCGTCGGTGTCGCCGGGCGCCGGGGCGGGTTCGCCGTTGAAGCGCAGGGTGCCGGTGTCGGCGGTCTGCAGGCCGGTCAGGATCGAGACGAGGGTGGACTTCCCCGCGCCGTTGCGGCCGACCAGGGCGTGGGACTCGCCGGCCTGGACCGAGATGCGGGCGTCGCTCAGCGCGACGGTGGCGCCGAAGCGCTTACTGATCCCATCGGCCTCGACGACCGGGCTCCTGGGGGGACTGGAGTCCGCCATTGCGGGTGTCCTTTCCGCTGGATGGGTCGGTGGGCGGCGGTGACGCACCGTCGGGTCGGGCGCCGGTCCGCCGCCCACGGGTGGGCCTGGGTCACTTGCCGACGTTGTTGCCCCACAGAGCCTTGTCGTCGACGTTGTCCTTGGTGACCAGCGGCGCGGGCAGCTGGTCCTCCAGGCCGTTGGGCAGGGAGATGACGGTCGAGCCGTGGTCGGTCGGGCCGGCCTGGAAGGTCTTGCCCTCGGCGGCTGCCCGCGCGTAGTACAGGGCGTACTTGGCGTAGAGGTCGGCGGGCTGGGAGACGGTGGCGTCGATGTCGCCCTTGCGGATGGCGTCGAACTCCTGCGGGATCCCGTCGTTGGAGACGACCGCGATGTGGCCGGGCTGCCCGGCGGGCTTGAGCAGGCCCTTCTGCTGAAGGAGGGCGATCGTGGGCTGCAGGAACACGCCGCCGGCCTGCAGGTAGATGCCGCCGAGGTCGGCGTTGGCGGCCAGGGTGGACTGGAGTTTGGCGGAGGCGACGTCGCCCTTCCAGTCGGTGGCCAGCTCGATCACCTGGATGCCGGGGAACTTGTCCTTCATGCAGGCGGCGAAGGCCTCGGAACGGTCGCGCCCGTTGACCGAACTGAGGGCCCCCTGGAGTTCGGCGACCTTGCCCTTGCCGCCGAGCTGCTGCCCGAGGAACTCGCAGGCCTTGGTGCCGTAGGCCTTGTTGTCGGCGCGGACGACCATGTAGACGTTGCCCTTGTCGGGGCGGGTGTCGACGCTGACGACCGGGATCTTCTTGGCGGACAGCTGGTCGAGGGTGGAGGCGATCGCGCCGGTGTCCTGCGGGGCCATCACCACGGCCTTCGCGCCGGTGTTCTGGAAGACCTGGACGTTGGCGACCAGCTTGGTCACGTCGTTCTGCGAGTTGCTCACCGGCAGGGTGTTCAGGCCCTCGGCGGAGGCGTCCTGCTTGACGTACTGCGCGTAGGAGTTCCAGAAGTCCGAGTCCGCGCGGGGCAGGTCGACGCCGATCGCCGGCTTGCCGGCGGCGGAACCGCCCGAGGAGGCGCTGCCGCGGTTGCAGGCGGTGCCGAGGCCCAGCAGGAGGACCGCCGTGGCGGCCGCGGCCACGGTCCGAGAGGTACGAGGCTTCACAGTGACGTTCTCCTTGGGTGGGTGTCCGAGGCGCGGGGGAGCGGGGCGCTCTGCTCGGTGGGACGGGCGATGCCCTCGGGTTCGGGGAGGAGGTGCCGGCCCGCCCCCGTGGCCCTCCCATCGGAAGGGCGGGCCGGCACCTGCTGGATGCGGTCGGGTCAGGGCGGTCCCGGCCGCGGGCCTTTGCCACCTCCGACTCTCACAGAATCATCGGATGGCTGGCGGGTACGAGGAGCCTACGAGCTTGTCGCCGAGGCGACAAGACTGGACCTCGGATGATTCCAAAACGTGACGTTCGGTCCGGGATTGAGCACCTTCTGCGCGACCTGAACTGGGTGTTGGCCTTGATAGTCGCGAGCGGCGGGAAAACATCGGAGGACTTCTTGTGCTTCCTGTGGGGCATCCGTATGGTTCAAGCACCTCCGAGTCATCCGATGTATGGCCGGAGGGGGAATGCTCCCTTCAGCATCGAGAGGCATCACATGAAGCTGCTGCGCGTCGGAGCCCCGGGCGAGGAGGTTCCGGCCGTCCAGGGCGCGGACGGCCGCACCTTCGCCCTGTCGTCGGTGACCGATGACATCGACGGGGCGTTCCTCGCCTCCGGCGGCGTCGAGCGGGTCCGCCGGGCGCTCGCCGCGGGGGCCCTGCCGTCGCTCGACGTCGCCGACCGCCGCATCGGTGCACCGGTAGCGCGCCCCGGCAAGGTGGTCTGCATCGGGCTGAACTACCGCGACCACGCGGAGGAGACCGGTGCGCCGGTCCCCGAGCGCCCGGTGGTGTTCATGAAGGACCCGTCCACGGTGATCGGCCCCCGCGACACCGTGCTGATCCCGCGCGGATCGGCGAAGACCGACTGGGAGGTGGAACTCGCGGTCGTCGTCGGCGAGCGGACCCGCTACCTCGCCGACCCCGCCGAGGCCGCGCGGTGCATCGCCGGCTACGCGATCAGCAACGACGTCTCGGAGCGGGAGTTCCAGCTGGAGTTCTCGCCGCAGTGGGACCTCGGCAAGTCCTGCGAGACCTTCAACCCGCTGGGTCCCTGGCTGGTCACCCCGGACGAGGTCGGCGACCCGCAGTCGCTCGGGCTCCGGCTGGACGTCAACGGTGTGCGCCGGCAGGACGGCCGCACCGAGCACATGATCTTCGATGTCCCCTACCTGGTCTGGTACTTGAGTCAGTACCTGGTCCTCAACCCGGGCGACGTCATCAACACGGGAACCCCCGCCGGCGTCGCCCTCGGGCTGCCGGGCAACCCCTACCTGCGCACCGGCGACATCGTGGAGCTCTCAATCGACCGCCTCGGCAGCCAGCGCCAGACGTTCATCAACGCGTGAAAGGCACCTCCTTGTCCGCAGACACCGCGCGGATCGTCGCCGTCGACACGTACGACATCCGCTTCCCGACCTCGCGCGAGCTGGACGGCTCCGACGCGATGAACCCCGATCCGGACTACTCCGCCGCCTACCTGATCCTGCGCACCTCAGCGGAGGGCCTGGAGGGCCACGGCTTCACCTTCACCATCGGACGGGGCAACGACGTCCAGGTGGCCGCCATCGAGTCGCTGCGCGAACACGTCGTCGGCCGCTCCGTCGCCGAGCTGTGCGCCGATCCGGCCTCGCTGCACCGCGACCTGATAGGTGACAGCCAACTGCGCTGGCTGGGGCCCGAGAAGGGCGTGATACACATGGCCATCGGCGCGGTGGTCAACGCTGCCTGGGACCTCGCGGCCAAGCGCGAGGGCAAGCCGCTGTGGCAGTTCCTCACGGACGCCGACCCGCAATGGCTGGTCTCACAGGTCGACTTCCGCTACATCGCCGACGTGATCAGCCCCGAGCGGGCACTGGAACTGCTGCGCCGGGGCAAGGACGGCGCCGCCCAGCGCACCGCCGAACTGCTGCGCCGCGGCTATCCCGCGTACACCACCTCGCCCGGCTGGCTCGGCTACTCCGACGAGAAGCTCACCCGGCTCGCCCGCCAGGCCGTCGCCGATGGCTTCCGGCAGATCAAGCTCAAGGTCGGTGCGGACCTGGAGGACGACGTCCGCCGCTGCCGCGCCGCGCGGGCCGCCGTCGGTCCCGACATCCGGATGGCGATCGACGCCAACCAGCGCTGGGGAGTCGAGCAGGCCGTCACCTGGACCACGGCGCTCGCGGAGTTCGACCCGTACTGGATCGAGGAGCCGACCAGCCCGGACGACGTCCTCGGGCACGCCACGATCCGCGAGCAGGTCGCCCCGATCCGGGTGGCCACGGGCGAGCACGTCCAGAACCGCATCGTCTTCAAGCAACTCCTCCAGGCCGGCGCCGTCGACATCGTGCAGATCGACGCCGCCCGGGTCGGCGGTGTCAACGAGAACCTCGCCATCCTGCTGCTCGCCGCCCACTACGGCGTCCCGGTCTGCCCGCACGCCGGCGGCGTCGGTCTGTGCGAACTCGTCCAGCACCTCTCGATGTTCGACTACGTGGCGCTCTCCGGCACCACGGAGGACCGGGTCATCGAGTTCGTCGACCACCTCCACCAGCACTTCCTCGACCCGGTGGTCATCGACGACGGTCACTACCGCGCTCCCACCGCACCGGGCTTCTCCGCCGTCATGCACCGTGCCTCCATCGACACCTACCGCTACCCGGACGGGGACTTCTGGACGGCGGACCTGGCCGCGCGCCGCGCGGACGAGCAGAGGGAGGTGCGGGCATGACCACCGACCTCGACGGACTCACAGCCCTGGTCACCGGCGGAGCGTCCGGCATCGGGCTCGCCACCGCGACCCTGCTCGCCGGACGCGGCGCCCGCGTCGCCGTCCTCGACCTCGACCCGCGTGCGGTGGAACCGCCGCTGACCGGCTTCACCGCCGACATCGCCGACGACGCCTCGGTCCGCACGGTGGTCGAGGACGCGGCGGGGGCGCTCGGTGGGATCGACATCCTGGTCAACAACGCCGGCATCGGCGCCGCCGGGACGGTCGAGGACAATCCGGACGAGCAGTGGCACCGGGTGCTCGACGTGAACGTCCTCGGCATCGTCCGCACCACCCGCGCCGCCCTGCCGTACTTGCGCCGCTCCCCGCACGCCTCCGTGGTCAACACCTGCTCGATCGCCGCCACCGCCGGCCTGCCTCAGCGCGCGCTCTACTCGGCCAGCAAGGGAGCCGTCCTCTCGCTCACCCTGGCCATGGCCGCCGACCACGTCCGTGAGGGCATCCGGGTCAACTGCGTCAGCCCCGGTACGGTCGACACTCCGTGGGTCGGCCGGCTGCTCGACGCCGCCGACGACCCGGCCGCCGAACGCGCAGCCCTCGAAGCCCGCCAGCCGCACGGCCGCCTGGTCACCGTCGACGAGGTCGCCGCCGCCATCGCCTACCTCGCCTCGCCCGCCGCCGCCTCCGTGACCGGCACCGCACTCGCCGTCGACGGCGGCATGGCCGGTCTGCGACTGCGCCCGGCCGCCCGGTGAGGGGCACGACGATGCACCGCGCACCTCTCGGGCGCAGCGGCGCCACGGTCACCCGGCTCTCCTTCGGTGCTGCAGGGATCGGCAACCTCTTCACCCCCGTGCCGGACGAGGCCGCACAGGGCGCCGTCGAGGCGGCGTGGGCGGCCGGCATCCGTTCCTTCGACACCGCGCCGCACTACGGGCTGGGCTTGTCCGAGCGCAGGCTCGGCGCCGCCCTGCGCCGCTACCCGCGCGAGGAGTTCACCGTCGCCACCAAGGTCGGCAGGCTGCTCGTGCCCACGACGCCCGTCGATGGGGACGACCGGGCGAACGGCTTCGCCGTCCCCGCGACCCACCGGCGGGTCTGGGACTTCACCACGGACGGCGTACGACGCTCGATCGCGGCCAGCCTGGAGCGGCTCGGGCTGGACCGGATCGACATCGTGCACCTGCACGATCCGGACGACCACTACGACGAGGCCCTCGGCCAGGCCTATCCGGCCCTGGAACGACTGCGCGCCGAAGGCGTCGTCCGGGCGATCGGGGTGGGCATGAACCAGTCCGCGATGCTGACCCGGTTCGTCCGTGACACCGACGTCGACGCCGTACTGCTGGCCGGACGGTACACCCTGCTCGACCAGGGAGCCGTGGCCGACCTGCTGCCCGAGGCGGCCGCGCGCGGTGTCTCGGTGATCGTCGGAGGGGTCTTCAACTCCGGTGTACTGGCCGCGCCCAGCCCCGGCGCCACCTTCGACTACGCGGCCGCGCCAGCCGCGCTGGTCGACCGGGTGCTGCGGATGCAGGCGGTCTGCCGGCGCCACGGCGTGCCGCTGCGTGCGGCGGCGGTCCGCTTCGCCCTCGCGCCGCAGGCCGTCACGGGCGTGCTGATCGGAGCCCGCTCGGCCGAGGAGATCACCGATGCGGCCCGCCTGCTGGAACTGGACATCCCGGAAGCCCTCTGGCGGGAGTTGACGGCCGAAGGTCTGCTGCCCGGCGGGCTTCCCCTTCCCGAGGCAGGTTAGCCATGCGCATCGCCCTGTTCATCACCTGTTTCAACGACTCGCTCTACCCCGGCACCGGTCGGGCCGTCGTCACCGTACTGGAGCGACTGGGCCACACCGTCGAGTTCCCGCAGGAGCAGACCTGCTGCGGGCAGATGCACTTCAACACCGGCTACCGCCCCGAAGCGCTGCCCCTGGTCACCCGCTTCGCCCGCACCTTCGCCCCGTACGACGCCGTGGTCACGCCGTCCGCGTCCTGCGCCGGGATGGTCCGCGAGAACCACCTCACCGTCGCCGAGCACTACGGCAGCCCCGCGCTCGGTCGTCAGATCGCCGAACTAGCCCCGCGGGTACACGAGTTCACCGAATTCCTGACCGACGTGCTCGATGTCACCGACGTCGGCGCCTGCTTCCCGCACCGCGTCACGTACCACCCCACCTGCCACTCCCTTCGCGGCCTGCGCCTCGGCGACCGGCCGCAGCGGTTGCTGCGGGCCGTACGGGGCCTGGAACTCGTCGATCTGCCCGCCGCCGACTCGTGCTGCGGCTTCGGCGGCACATTCGCGGTCAAGAACGCCGACACCTCCGCCGCGATGCTCGCCGACAAGACCGCGGGGGTCCGTTCGACCGGCGCCGAAGTGCTGTGCGCCGCCGACAACTCCTGCCTGATGCACATCGGTGGTGGCTTGTCCCGTCAGGGCGCGGGCGTGCGCACCATGCACCTGGCCGAGATCCTCGCCGCCACCGAAGGAGACCAACGATGAACACCCCCGAGAGCCGGGGCGTGGTGTGGCTCGACTCACCGTCCTTCCCCGAGGCTGCCCGTGACGCACTGAAGAACGACCAGCTGCGCGGCAACCTGAAGCGGGCCACGACCACCATCCGTGACAAGCGCCTCCAGGCGGCCGGCGAGCTGGAGGACTGGGAGCAGCTGCGCGAGGCTGCCGAGGCGATCAAGAAGCGCACCGCTCGTCACCTCGACCGGTACCTGGTGCAGTTGGAGGAGACGCTCACCGCCGCGGGCGGCACCGTGCACTGGGCGACCGACGCCGCGGACGCCAACCGGATCGTCACCGAGCTAATCCGGGCCACCGGAGAGCGGGAGGTCGTCAAGGTCAAGTCGATGGCCACCCAGGAGACCGGCCTGAACGAACACCTCGCCGAGGCCGGCATCACCGCGTACGAGACGGACCTCGCCGAGCTCATCGTGCAGTTGGGCGACGACCGGCCCTCCCACATCCTCGTTCCGGCGATCCACCGCAACCGGACCGAGATCCGCGACATCTTCAACGCCGCGATGGGCCGGTGGGGCCGGCCCGCCCCCGACCGGCTGACGGACGACCCCCGCGACCTCGCCGAGGCCGCGCGGCTGCACCTTCGGGAGAAGTTCCTGACCGCCAAGGTCGCCGTCTCCGGCGCCAACTTCGCGATCGCCGACACCGGAACGGTGGGCGTCGTCGAGTCCGAGGGCAACGGCCGGATGTGCCTCACCCTCCCGCGCACCCTCATCACCGTCATGGGCATCGAGAAGGTCCTGCCCACCTGGACCGACCTGGAGGTCTTCCTCCAGCTCCTGCCCCGCTCCTCCACCGGCGAGCGGATGAACCCCTACACCTCCACCTGGACCGGCACCACCGAGGGCGACGGCCCGCAGGAGTTCCACCTCGTGCTGCTCGACAACGGCCGCACCGACACGCTCGCCGACACCGTCGGCCGACAGGCCCTCGCCTGCATCCGCTGCTCCGCGTGCCTCAATGTCTGCCCGGTCTACGAGCGGACCGGAGGCCACGCCTACGGATCGGTGTACCCCGGCCCGATCGGCGCCGTCCTCACCCCCCAACTCGTGGGAGTGGGCGGCGACACCAGGAGTGCGGCCGCCACCCTGCCGTTCGCCTCCACCCTGTGCGGCGCCTGCTACGACGCCTGCCCGGTCAGGATCAACATTCCGGAGCTGCTGGCGCACCTGCGCGCCGAGGTGGTCGAGAGCAAGCGGGCCTCCCGGCGGGTCCCGAGCGCCGAGGCGTTGCTGATGAAGGCGGCCGCCACCGTCCTGGACAGCCCGGCCCTCCTGGCCGGCGCCCAGAAGGCGGGTGCGCTCGCCGCCCGAGCGCTGAGCCGGGACGGCCGCATCGGACGCCTTCCCGGTCCCCTGAGCGGGTGGTCCGACACCCGCGACACCCCCGTACCGCCGGCGGAGTCCTTCCGCAGCTGGTGGCGCGAGAACCGGGAAGGTGCCGAATGAGCAGCCGAGAGACGACCCTGCGCCGCATCCGCGCCGCACTCGCCGACGTTCCGGCCGACGAGCGGCCCGCCGACGTCGCGGTACCCCGCGGCTACCGGCGCAGCCACGTCCGCGCGGGCCAGGACGTCGTCGCCCTGTTCACCGAACGCGTCGGCGACTACCGGGCGACGGTCGTCCTGGCGGATCCGACCGGTGTCCCGGGCGCGATAGCCGCCGCACTCACGGCACGCGGGGTCCGCCGCCTGGCGCTGCCGAGCGGATTCCCGGCCGAACTCCTGCCGCCCGGCGACTGGCAGTGGCACCCCGAGCCGCTGGACGTCCCCGCCCTCGACACCCTGGACGGCGCGCTCACCCTCGCCGCGGCCGGCATCGCCGTCACGGGCACCATCGTCCTGGACGCCGGGCCAGGCCAGGGCCGGCGGGCCCTCACCCTGATCCCCGACTACCACCTGTGCGTCCTGCGCGCCGAGCAGATCCACGGCGACGTCCCCGACGCGCTCGCGCAGCTCGATCCGGTACGCCCGCTGACGTTCGTCTCCGGCCCCTCCGCCACCAGCGACATCGAACTCGACCGGGTCGAAGGCGTCCACGGCCCGCGCACGCTGGACGTCATCGTCGTCATCGAGGAGCAGTCATGAGGGGACCAGCTGTGAGAGTGGCCCTGCACACCCGCCTGCGCCCCGACCGGATCGCCGAGTACGAGGCCGCCCACCGAGAGGTGCCCGCCGAACTGGTCCGCGCGATCCGGGCGGCCGGCGCGACCTCGTGGACCATCTGGCGCAGTGGCACCGAGCTCTTCCACCTGGTGGAGTGTGAGGACTACCCACGGCTGCTGGCAGAGTTGGCGCACCTGCCCGCCAATGTCGTATGGCAGTCCCGCATGGCGGAGCTGCTGGAAACGGTCCACGACTACTCGCCGGAGGGCGCCGCCGCCGGCCTGCCGAAGGTGTGGGAGCTGTGACCGGACGCCGCATCATCGACGCCCACCACCACGTCTGGGACCTCGCGGTCCGGCCCCAGCCCTGGATCGCGGGCGATGCGCTGAAACCCCTGGCCCGCTCCTTCCCGGTCACCGACCTCGAACCGCAGGCCCGCGCGGCAGGAGTTACGGCCACCGTGGTGGTGCAGACCGTCTGCGTGCCGGAGGAGACCCCGGAGCTGCTGGCCCTCGCGGCCGAGGACGGTCCGGTGGCCGGAGTGGTCGGCTGGACGGACCTGACGGCCCCTGATGTGGCCTCCGCCCTGGCCGCGCTCCGCGAGTCACGGGGTGGGGACCGACTGGTCGGAATCCGCCACCAGGTCCAGGAGGAGTCCGACCCGCGGTGGCTGCTGCGCGCCGACGTACGGCGCGGCCTGCGCGCCGTCGCCGAGGCGGGTCTCGTCTACGACCTCGTGGTCAAGCCGCACCAGCTGCGCGCGGCCGCCGCAGCCGCGGCCGGGCTCACCGGTCTGACGTTCGTCCTGGACCACCTGGGCAAGCCCCCGATCGCCTCGGGGACACTCGACGCCTGGGCGGCCGACCTCCGCGCGCTGGCAGCCCTGCCGAACACGGTCTGCAAGCTCTCCGGCCTGGTCACCGAGGCGACGCCCGGCTCGTGGACGGTCGAGGACCTGCGGCCGTGGGCGGCGACGGCCTTCGACGCCTTCGGCCCGCACCGCCTGCTGTTCGGCTCCGACTGGCCGGTCTCCACCCTGGAGGCCGGGTACGGGGAGATCGTCGGGATCGCAGACCGGCTCACCGAGGGGCTGAGCGCGGACGAGAAGGAAGCGGTCTTCCGGCGCAACGCCGCCCGCGTCTACCGGCTGACCCAGTGACCGCTCGTCTGGGCCCGGCGCAGCCACTGCGCCACCCCGGTGATGTGGACGGTGGCCACCGCGCGGGCGGCCTCCACATCGTGTGCGGCGATCGCGTCCAGGAGTGCCCGGTGCTCCGCGATGGTCTGCGCCACGGCGGACTCCTGGGTCAGACCGCGCCAGATCCGGGCGCGGGCCGTCCGAGCGGCCAAGGAGTCGATGAGAGAGCTGAGAACGCTGTTGCCGGCCGCCGCGGCGATCCGGGCGTGGAACTCCAGGTCGGCGGCGACCAGCGCTTCCACCGCGGGGTTGTCGCCGAGGTCGTCCAGGTTGCTGCGAAGTTCGGCCACCTGGTCATCGGTCATCCGCTGAGCGGCCAGCGCGGCTGCCGCCGGCTCCAGGATCGCCCGGACCTGGAGCAGTTCCAGCACCGATTCGTCGCGCTGCAGGTCCAGGATGAAGGTCAGCGCCTCCAGCAGAAGGGCCGGCTCCAGGCTGCTCACGTAGGTGCCGTCGCCCTGCCGGACGTCCAGCACGTTCAGCAGCGACAGTGCCTTGACCGCTTCGCGGAGCGAGCTGCGGGAAAGGCCGAGCTCCGCGGCCAGGTCGGGCTCCTTGGGCAGCCGGTCGCCAGGCTTGAGGGTTCCGGAGAGGATCATCGCCTTGATCTTCTCGATGGCCTCATCGGTGACAGCCACGTCCGAGCCTTCCACTGGTCCGATGTTTGACCAGTAAGTATGCACCCAGCCGGCGGATCGGGATTCGGTGAGCCGGTCAGTGGGGGCGAAACCTCCGGTGGGCTTTACCCGGTTCGCCGCGGCGGCCACCCGCGCGGCCCGGAAGGCGGCCGACGAGGAGCCGGGCGCGCGGATCGAGGAGATCCGCAGCGAGTCGAACGGCGTCTACGGCGTCCGGCGGATCACCCGGGAACTGGGGGAGCGGCACGGTACCGCATTCCATCGGCGTACCGCGACGATCGCAGAACGTCACTACCGCGGACACTACGAGTTCGACCTGAGTAATCCCCCTCCGCCGCAGGCCCGTTGTCGGGCCAGGCGCGCCCGACGGCGCGTGGCGGAGGGGGATTAGGCACTCAGTCGGTCCCGCAGGGTTCAGGGCGTGGGGGTGTCCGAGGGGTCCTTGGCGGCGTCCGACTCGGCGGCGGCGGCCGCGCTGTCGGCGGCGTCCACCTTCTGCTGCATCTCGCCGAGCTGGTCACCGCCGGCCGCGGTGCCGGCGGCAGCCGCCGTTGCGGCCGGTCCGCCAGCGGCAGGCGCGGTGGTGGCGGGTGCGGTGGTGGCGGGTGCGGCGGTCGGCTGGGAGGCGGTGCCCGTCCCGCCCGTGTTCCCGCTGCCGCTCCCGCCGCATGCTGTTAGGGCGAGCGAGGCGAGCAGGACTGCGGCGGTGAGACCGGCGGCCCGCCGCAGCGGGCGAGCGGTGGCCGGACGTGGGGCCGCTGCGCGGGCGGTCATGGTGCGAGCGGTCACTGCGCGGTCGAGGTGCCGAGGCCCTGCGAGGAGCACCAGGTGGCCACGTCCTTCAGGTCGTTCTGCCGCTGGGTGAGCGTGGGCACCAGGCTCTTGCGGTAGGCCAGGCGGTCGTTGAGGTAGCTGTAGACGGCGGTGTGCCCGGCGGCCTTGGCGTTGTCCACCCGCTGCTCCAGACGGGCGACCGAGCCGACCTCGGTGTTCGGGCCGTTCAGGCGGTTCAGCGCGTTCTGGATCCGCTGCTCGGTCTTGGGCAGGCGCTTGCAGATGTCCTTCGCGCCGTCGCCCTTGGGCGCGGGCAGGGTCTTCGGGGTCACCGTGGCCACCGGGGTGGTGTTGGTGGTCGCCGCCTGGGCGGGGCCGGCGAACGCGAACAGGGTGCCGCCGAGGGCGAGAGCACCGGCCGCGGCGGCGGCCTTGCGGTAGGAGCGCATGGTGAGTCCTCCAGTTGCCAGGGGTGGCAGATCCGGCCGGACCGTCGGGCGGCCCGGCTGAGCAGGACGGTAGAGGGCCTCTTTGTGGATTCCTTGTGAGCCGTGGACTCCTTGTGAGTCGCCGGGGCCGGGAGCCTCCGCTGCCCGCTCAGCCGCTCGCCCCCGTGGACCTGATCCAGTGGCGGCGGGTCGGCAGGGGCAGGGTCGGGGCGTCCGGGGCGACCAGGGGCAGGCGGATCTCGATGCGGCAGCCGCTACCGCTCGGCGGCTCGGTGACCGTGACCGTGCCCCGGTGCAGGGCCACCTGCTGGGCGACCAGGGTCAGCCCCAGGCCCGAGCCGGGGCTGTCCCGGCGGCGGTGGAACCGGTCGAAGACCGCCGCGCGGTCCTCGACCGGGATGCCCGGCCCGTCGTCGTCCACGGTCAGGACCGCCTGCCTGGCCTCCCGGTGCAGCCCGAGCACGATCCGGGCCGGCAACCCGGGACGGTGGCCGTGCACGGCTGCGTTGGCCAGCAGGTTGTCGCAGACGATCCGCAGCCCGGCCTCCCAGCCGTGCACCCGCAGCCCGCCGCCGTCCGGCCCGGTGGGGTCGGGAGCGGCCAGGGCGATGACCGCCAGCTCCGGCCGCCGTCGGCGAAGCTCGGCGACCGCCGCCGCGGCCGGCTCGGCCAGGTCCAGCGGTCCGAACGCCTCCTCCTCGACCAGGTCGCCGCGGGCCAGTGTGCGCAGCGCGGTCAGCAGGTCGAGCAGCCGCCGGTGGTCGTCGCGCAGGTCGGCGATGATCTCCGCGCGGTCGCCCGGCGGCAGGTCGGGGTGCGCGCTGAGCACGTCCAGGTTGGTCTGCAGGCCCATCAGCGGGGTGCGCAGCTCGTGCGAGGCGGCGGCGGAGAACGAGCGGGCGGTCTCCAGCGCCTGTCCGGTGCGGGTGACCTGCTCGTCGTAGCGGGCCAGTGCGCTCTCCAGCGCGACCGCGAGCTCGTCCACCTCGCGGATCCCGCTGCGCCGGTGCCCGAAGTCGGCGGCGCCGGCGCGTGGGTCCAGGGCGGCGGCCCGGCGGCCGAGCCGGCTGAGCGGGGCGGTGGCGCGCCGGGCCAGGGCGTAGGCGAGCAGGCCGGAGACCGGTGCGGCCAGCACGGCGGCCCACAGGATCCGTCCGCGTACCGCGTCCACTTGCGGGTCCGTCGCGGACACCGGCGTCGCGACCCAGAGCGTGCCGGGGTCGGCGCCGGTCACCTGCCGGGCCAGCACCCGCCAGGCGCGGCCCTGTGCGTGCACGGTGACCGGGCCGCCGGTGTTCCCGTGGGCGGGCTGCGGCAGCACCGAGGCGGGGCCCGGCATCGGGCCGCCCTGGGTGACCTGGTTGCCGTTCGCGTCCGCCACCCGGATGCCGACGTCCAGCGCGTCGTCCAGCAGGTTGCGGCGCTGGTTCTGTTCGACCCGGAGCCGGCCCTGTTGCGTCGCGTTCAGCAGCGCCCGGGAGGCGGGCAGCACGGCGTCGGCGCGGTCGCGCAGCTTGGTGTCCTGCTGGGCGCGCAGGTCGTGGGTGACCAGGCCGAGCAGCAGCGCGCCCGTGCCCAGCACCAACAGCGGGACGAGCAGCGCGGCGCCGATCGCGATCCGGGTGGCAAGGCTCATCGAGCGCAGGGCGGGGGTCGCGCCGGTCACTGGTCCGCCTCCGGCATCCGCAGCACGAAGCCGACGCCGCGCACGGTGTGGATCAGTCGGGGCCGGCCGCCCTCTTCCAGCTTGCGGCGCAGGTAGCTGACGAAGGTGTCGACGGCATCGGTGCGGACCTCGAAGTCGTAGCCCCAGACCCGCTCCAGCAACTGGTCGCGGGTCAGTACCAGGCCGGCGTTGCGGGCGAGGTACTCCAGCAGCTCGAACTCGCGGCGGGTCAGCCGCACCGGCCGGCCGTCCCGGCGCACTTCGCGGGTGGCGGGCTCGATCTCCAGCGGTCCGACCCGCAGCAGTTCGCCGCCCGGTCCGTCGAGTCGGCCTCCCACACCCACGCCGGCCGGCGGGCGGCGGCGCAGCAGGGCGTGCAGCCGCAGCACCAGTTCCTCCAGTGCGAACGGCTTGACCAGGTAGTCGTCCGCGCCCGCCTGCAGGCCGGCCACCCGGTCGGCCAGCTCGTCCAGTGCGGAGAGCATCAGCACGGGCGTGTCGACGCCCTGGTCGCGCAGTCGGCGGCAGACCTCGGTGCCGGTCAGGTCGGGCATCGAGACGTCGAGCACCAGCACGTCCGGCGGCTCGGTGGCTACCAGCTCCAGCGCCGCCCGCCCGCCGTCCGCCGAGCGCACGGTGAACCCGCTCAGCCGCAGGCCGCGCTCCAGCGACCGGCGGATCGTGTCGTCGTCGTCCACCACCAGCACCGTCCCGGTGCTGTCACCGACCGCCATCGGCCCTCTCCTCGCTGCCTCCCGGCCGTTTGCCGGGCCCCACGATGGCACGGGCCGATGAGAGTTTTTCTCATCGAAGTCGGGGCCCGTGTGAGTGTGTGCGGTGGTGTCAGCGGGATGGGCGGCAGCGGGCTGGTCGGGGACGGATGTTCGCTGAGCTCGACTTTTCTCGGCTGGTGTGATGGGTCCTGGCCTGAACAAGTGGCTGTCATGGCCAGCCCCGGGCTTGCGCATGATGCGATCGGCGTAGCACTGGCGCTGACCTGCGACGGGGAGTGTCAGCCCGGCCAACTCACCACCACGTCCGACGCGGTTGCGCAGCCGATCGTAGTGCGGCGCCGGCTGCGTAGTGGTTCCGGTTGCGACTGCGACCCTCGGCGGTGTGCATGTCACCACACCACAGCACGCTGGGGCGGCGGCGTCGAAACGCCGGGGCCTGCGGCTGGCGCGGCGGACCCGGCCCACGGCAGCGCGTACCAGGAGAGCGTGGCGAGAACGGCTGCGCTCGGCAACTCGGCGACGTACGCGAGCAGTTGCGCGAGCTGGTAGTCGGAGCCGCGATGTGCCGACCACAGGTCGAAGAACGCGTCCAGGCCCAGCAGGACGGCGGTGGCCGAGGCCATCGGACTGGTGGCCGGGTGGCGGCGACGCACCAGCCGGGCCAGCAGGAACAGCGCCGCCACCTCCATGACGTCCAGCCACACCCAGGAATTGGAGAGGTTTCGTGCGCCGAAGCGCCCCTTCACCGACATCGCGAGCACGACGATCCATGGCATCAGCAGGAAGCCCGCCGTATGGAACGCCATCGGCAGCCAGCGCCGGATTGCCGCCTCGCGGGCTGCGATCCGCCTCCGAAAGGTGTGTGTCGGCATCGTTGTGTGCCTTTTCCTTCGCGGTAGTTGGGTTCCAAGCGGTGTGTCGGCCGACCGGCCTGCCGCTCCTACGTGAAATACCTACTCGGGCGACGTCCTGCCCGGTTCACCGTTGCGCGGCCGGGCTCGACGGCGCCGGGACGTCGATCACGACGGCGCTGCCCCGGATGACCGCGTCGCCGGAGGCGGGCAGTTGGCCACAAACGCGACGAACGGGCAGCCCCGGTGTAGGGCAGGCGCCCTCCACCACCCTGGACACCCGCAGTCCGGAACTCTGCACGCTCAGTCTGGCGTCGGCGACACTCTTGCCTGCCAGATCCGGCATTCGGACGGCTCGCCCCCCGGGTGGCGAGCCGGCCGCCGAGTACGCCCCGGCGGCCGCGCACACGGCTGCGCACAGCACCGTGGCAAGGACGACGCGTGTCGCCCGTCTGCCACGCTGCGGACCGCGGGTGCGCTGGACCCGACCGGGCGCGGGCTCAACCGGTGCCGAGGCGTGGTCCGAGGCAGGCGGAGTCAGACAGGTCGTGAGCACGTCGCTCGCGTGCGTACGGGCGACGACGGCGGCCAGCGTGTGGGCTACGGCGATGCGCATCTCGGTGGCGGTCTGGTACCGCTGGTGACGGTCCTTCGCCAGAGCTGGCAGCACGAGACCGTCGCACACGTCCGGCAGCTCCGGCGTGTATGTCGAGGGCGGCTGCGGCTCCTCGTTGACGTGTTGCCATGCCACCGCGATGGGCGTTTCGCCGGTGAACGGCGGCCTCCCGGTCAGCAGTTCGTAGAGCAGGCAGCCCGCGGAGTACAGATCTGAGCGCACGTCCACCGACTCGCCGCTCGCCTGCTCGGGCGACAGATAGGCCGCCGTACCGATGACCACGGAGCCCTGGGTCAGGGCCGTCGCGTCCATCGCAAGGAATTGGGCGATGCCGAAGTCCATGACCTTGGTCCGCCCGTCCCGTGTCACCATCACGTTCGCGGGTTTGACGTCACGGTGCACGATGCCTTGGGCATGGGCGCGTTCCAATGCCTCCAGCACGCCGAGCGTCAGTTCCAGGGCCCGCGCGGCCGGCAAGGGTGGGCCCTGGCGCAGCATCTCGTCAAGGGTGCATCCCTGGACGTACTCCATCACCAGGTACGGCAGCACCCCCTCACCCAGCGCCTCCTCGCCGCTGTCGTAGACCGCAACGATCGAGGAGTGGTTGAGCGAAGCCGTGGAGAGGGCCTCCCGCCGGAACCGGAGCAGCGAGGTGGGGTCGGTGGCCAGGTCCGGGCGGAGGGCTTTTACTGCCACCAGGCGGTCAAGACGCTGGTCTCGGGCCAGGTGCACCTCTGCCATACCCCCGCGCCCCAGGAGCGCCAAGACCGCGTACCGCCCGCCCAGGACATGCCCTGGTTCCATCGCACCTGTCCTCACTCGTGTCGAGACGTGAGCGCCGCCGTCTCATGCCAGCAGGTCCGGGCACGGTACGAGGCATTCTTGTGAGATCTCTGTGAAAGCGCCGGTGTGTGTCCGAGGTCCGCCAGGTGGCGCTGATCCGCTGGGCACTGCGTGGGGCGTCTCCGCACGCCGTGAAGGCCTCCGCCTGCCAGCCCGTCAGCACCACTCGGCGCGGTTGACCGTCCCGGCGGTCGGTGATGCCGAGTCTGCTGGGCAGACGCGGGTAGATGAGGCCCCCGCTGGCGTACTCTCGCCGGTGAGAGTGCGCCAGCGGGAGGTTCGGAAAGCCACCCCAGCCGATCCCGTGTTGGTGGCACAAGGCCTTCCCGCCAGTCAGTGCTCGCGATGCCCCGGGCGGGAGGCGGTGCAACGAATTGACTTGTCAAACCGGCCGGGCAGGATCACAGGCCTCGTTCGCCGGCGCGACTGAGCCCGGGCTGAACGGCGCCGCAGGCTTCAGGACCACGACTGGCGCTCCTTCAACTGTGGCTTCCTGCAGGGCAGTTGTCGCCGAAGGCGAACTCGGCCGTGACGGGCGCGTGGTCGCTCCAGCGCTCCGCATGGGAGGCGGCGCGCTCGACGTAGGCCGCTATGCATTTGTCTGCGATGCCCGGGTTTGTCGCGATGAGGCCGATTCTCCAGCGGATAGACGCCCTTTCGAAAAAGGTCCGCTCGTTCGAGAGTGCCTGTTCGAGGGTGCCGCGTCGCCGCGCACAAGCATCTGCGGAAGGACGGACCAGTGGGCGGGCGCTCATTCCGGCTGCCGTGAGTTTGGTGGCCGGTCTGGACGGTGGCTTCATCGGGATGTCATCGGCCGCTGCCACTGTCGTCCGGTGACCTCGGCCGACCGCGTACCGCATCGGAGAGCGGGCGCGTGGGCCGACTGCGTGTGGAGGATCGAATGCGAGCACGAAGGATTGCGGCCGCGTCAGCCGGGCTTCTGCTGACGGCCGGGCTCACGGCGGCACAGGGGGCGACGGCACAGGGGGCCACGGCACGAGTGGCTGCTCCGTGCGAGGGCACCTACACGATCGTTGTCGGGGGCACCGGCAGCTCGTGGGACCACGACAACTTCACCGGCAACATCCAGCAGCACGTCGGGTATCCCACCCAGATCCCCAACGGCGCGAGCACGCGGGCGGGCGTCAACGAGCTGAACCGGCTGGTCCGCGACCAGCGCGCCGCGTGTCCGGGCCAGCACGTCAAGATGGCCGGGTACTCCTTGGGCGCCGGGGTGGTGCACGTCTGGGTCAGCGAGAACTGGCGGACGTTCGACAACGTCAACGCCATCCTCGTCGCGGACCCCAAACGCCAGGGCCCTCCCGGCGCCAACGGCGGAGCCGTGCCGTTCGGCGGCCTGATCGGCCCGCCGCTCGCCGGTGCCGACAGCAACTTCGGCAACGTGCCCGTCAAGACGATCTGCCACTGGGACTACGTCTGCGACGAATCCGCCGGTATCTGGACCTATCCGGCCAATCACATGAACAACTACCCCGAAGACTTCAACATGGATCACCACAACGACAGCGCCAACGAGCAGTGGTACAACGGCACCTGGTACCCCCGGTAACCACGGTACGCACAGCCCGCGTCCGTGGCCGAATTCCTCCACCCCTGTCAGCGGCCGGGAACGTCCGGCCACCGACAGGGGTGCGGCCTCTTCATCGGGATGTCATCACCCTTCCCGAACGTGGCCGTGTTCAGTCAAATGCCTGTACCGCAGGGGAAGGACGGCTCGATGGCACGGAGGAGATTCACCGCGAGGCTGCCGATCGCGGTCATGGCCGCGGTGGCGTTGATGAGTACGATGGCGGCCACCGGGGCACCGGCTACCGGGTCAACGGCCGCCGGGGCACCGACTGTCGGAGCGGGGCCGGACAAACCGACGATCCGTTACACCGAGTACGGGATTCCGCACATCATCGCCTCGAACTGGGAGGGCCTGGGGGAGGGGTACGGATACGCCGCGGCCAAGGACAACATCTGCACCCTGGCCGACACCTATCTGATGGTCAATGCCCAGCGGTCCCGTTATCTGGGGGCCGACGGCAGGACGAGCCCCGGCGAGCACCAGAACACCACCACCAATCTCAACAGTGACCTGTACTTCCAGCGGATCAACGACAACCGGGTGGTGGAGCGGGCGATCGACCAGCCCGCCCCCAACGGTCCGGAGCCGGAGGTCAGGGAGGGCATCCGCGGCTACGTCCAGGGGTACAACAGGTACCTGGCCGAGACCGGCGTGAACAACATCTCCGACCCGGCCTGCCGCGGTGCGGCCTGGGTGCGGCCGATCACGGAGCTGGACGTCTACCGGCACGCGCACGCCGAGATCATCATGGGCGTCGCCGATCCGCTGCTGGACGGTGAGGTGAACGCCGTACCCCCGGGGGCGGCGGCCGCCGCGCCGCCGGCGGTCTCCGCCGAGGAGACCGCGTCGAAGATCCGCGACGCGATGGCCGTCAGCCGCCAGCAGAGCATGGGCAGCAACGCCCTGGCGGTCGGTGCCCAGGGGGTGTCCGGGGGTACCAGCATGCTGCTGGCCAACCCGCACTTCCCCTGGCAGGGCAAGAACCGGATGTGGCAGAGCCAGCTGACCATCCCGGGAAGGATCAACGTCTCCGGGGGCAGCCTGCTCGGCCTGCCCGCGGTGAACATCGGGCACACCGACGACGTCGCCTGGAGTCACACCGTCGCCACGGTGGCCCCGTTCGGGCTGTTCGACGTGCAGGTGGACCCGCTGCGCCCGACCAACTACCTGGTGGACGGCACCTGGCAGCCGATGACCTCGCAGCAGGTCGGGGTCGACGTGCTGAACGCGGACGGCTCCATCGGCAGGGTCACCAGGACGCTGTGGTCCACCCGCTACGGCCCGATCACCGCGTCGATGCAGGGCGTCGCGCTGCCCTGGGTCGTGAGCGCGCACGCGGTGCGCGACGCGAACATGGGCAACCTCCGGGCGTTGAACACCTGGTTCCACCTCGACCAGGCCAAGGACGTCAACGACGTGGTGAACACCCTGGAGACCACGGAGGGCGTCCCGTTCTTCAACACCGTCGCCGCCGACCGCAAGGGCAACGCCCTGTACGCGGACATCCAGGCGACCCCGAACATCACCGACGCGCACGCGCAGTCCTGCCTCACCCTGACCGGCCAGCTGCTGTTCAACCAGTCGCTGCGGCTGCCCAACGTGCCGCCCGTCTCCATCTTCGACGGCAAGCGCAGCGAGTGCGACTGGCCCAACGACCCGAACGCGGTCGCGCCGGGACTGCTGGACCCGCACAAGCAGCCGCGCCTGATCCGCTCCGACTTCGTGGGCAACGCCAACGACAGTGCCTGGCTGGCCAACCCCGAGCAGCCGCTGGCCTTCCCGAGGGTGATGGGCGACACGGGGACGGCCCGCTCGCTGCGCACCCAGGAGCTGATCCTGACCGCGCAGAACCGGATCAACGGCACCGACGGCCTGCCGGGCAGGGGGTTCACGCCGGAGAACATGCAGCAGTTGCTGTTCGGCGACAACAGCAGGGCGGCCGACCTAACCCTCAACGCCACGGTGACCGCGTGCCAGAACGTGCCCTTCGGGCTCGTCCTGGTGGATGGCAACCTGGTCAACGTGAGCGAGGCCTGCCCGGTCCTGGCCGCCTGGAAGAGCCACAAGTACACGTCGGACAGCCGGGGTTCGTGGCTGTTCGAGAACTACTGGGCCTACCTGACGAACGGGCAGGCGATCGAGAAGGCGCCGTGGCGGGTGCCCTTCGACCCCAAGGACCCGGTGCACACGCCGAACTCGCTGGACCCCGGCAACGACGCCGTCCGCAACGCGCTCGCCCGCGCGGTCCTCGCGCTGCGCAACTCCGGCATCGCGCTGGACGCGCGGCTGTCGGACGTCCAGAAGATCACCCGCAACGGCGAACAGATCCCGATCCACGGCTCGATCCACGAACTGGGCGTGCTGAACGTGGTCACGCCCGGCACGGTCGACGGCAAGCTGGACATCGTCTTCGGATCCAGTTTCATCCAGCAGACGCGGTTCACCGCCGACGGCCCGCCGCAGTCCGCCTCGGTGTTGGCCTACTCCCAGTCGGCCAACCCGAACTCGCCGCACTACGCCGACCAGACCCGACTGTTCTCGGCGGGCGAGTGGGTGACGGAACGCTATACCGAGGATCAGATCGCGGCGTCACCGGTCCTGGAGGTCAAGGTTCTTGACTGAGGCCACGCCGCGTACGACAACGCCCACGAGGGGGAACACCGTGACGAGGACATTGCACCGCTGGCGAACGGTGGTGGCCCTGCTGGCCGCCATCGTCGGAATCGTGGGGACGGCCACAACGGCCGCTCCGGCCCGGGCCGCTGGTGCCGTCGGCACCAGCACCGCCGGCACCGGGGCGCCGCCGCGGATGACGGACGGGTTCGGCCTGACCCAGGTCGACACGTCCGTGGGCGACTCCACCAACTTCTACCTCACCGTGACCACGCCCGAGGTCACGGGCAAGCACCACATCAAGATCATCCTGCCGAGCGGCTACTACGACGACCCGGCCAGGCGCTACCCGGTGCTGTACTTCCTGCACGGTTCGCCCGACGACCCGGTCCAGCAGAACTATCCGGCGCTGACCACCTCGAACGCGATGATCACCGTCATCCCGGACGGCGGCGCGCGGGGCTGGTACGCCAACTGGCTCAACCAGAACACCCAGCTCGGCGCCCAGAACTGGGAGAACTTCCACCTCAAGCAGGTGATCCCGTTCATCGACGCGAACCTGCGGACCATCGCCACCAAGAAGGCCAGGGCCGTCGCGGGCGTCTCCATGGGCGGGTTCGGGGCCCTCCACTACGCCCAGGACCACCCCGAACTGTTCAGCCAGACCGCGTCCCTGTCCGGAGACATCGACCTGTCGGTCGACTCCATGGACCTGCGACTGGCCGTCGTCGCTTCCCTCATCGACGGCCAGGGCGTGATCTGCGGCTCGTCGTCCGGATTCTGCGACCCCGCGAACGACCCCTACAAGCCGGGCGTGGACAGTGACGCGCTGTTCGGTACGCCCTACCCGGTGTTCAACGCGGACTGGCGGTGGAACCAGGCCGACCCGTCCCAGCACATGGACAAGCTCTCCGGCGTCGGGGTCTCCATCTACGTGGGCAACGGACGCGGCGTGCCCACCGATCTGGAGTTCTGGCTCGAAGGCGCCTCCAAACACGTCAAGGACCGCATGGACGCCCTGGGTATGCCCTACTACTACGTCGACTACGGAGACGGCTCCGCCTGGGGCACCCAGTGCAACGGCGGCCACAGCGGCGGCTGCTGGGAACAGGACCTCCGGGACCTGATCCCCCGGCTGGAACGGGCCTTCGCGTCCTGACCGTTCGGGGCTCCACCGGGTACGCCCCGGTGGAGCCCCCTCACCGCGTGGCCCCGGTGAGGCCGAGGCCGGCTTCGTCCCCGCGCAGGATCATCTGGCACGTCCGCCGCAGCATCCGGCTCGGCGGAACCCCCAGGTCGCCGGCCAGACGGCGGCGAGCGCGCTCGAACACGGCCAAGGCGTCGGCCTGTCGGCCGCTACGGTACAGCGCACGCATCAGCATCGCGGCCACCGGCTCGTTCAGGGGGTGCTCCGCGGACAAGGCGATCAGCTCGGCGATCGCCTCGGAGCACTGGCCCAGCCGCAGCTGCCATTCCGCCTTCCGCTGTGCGACGGTGATCCTGCGCTCGGCGAGTCGCAGCCGCTCAAGCTCGGCGAGCGGGCCGGGCAGGCCGGCCAGGAGCTCCCCGCGGAACAGGTCCAACGCCTGCGAACAGAGGCGGACCGCCTCGGCCGGTTCGCCCGCTCGATGGGCCGTCCCGGCCTCGGTGACCAGGCCCTCCAGGCGGGTCAGGTCCACTTCGGCCGCGCCGGAGGCCAGACGGTAGCCACACCGGTCGTGTTCGATCACCGAGTCCGGGCTGTCCCCGATGCGCAGGGTCTTGCGCAGCCGGTAGATGTGGACCGGCACCACGTTCGTGACCGGCGGCTCCAACCCCCATACGCCGTCGAGCAGTTCCTGCTGACTGACGGCCCGCCCCGCGCGCAGCGCCAGCGCCGCCAGTACGGCCTGCTGGCGCAGATGCCCCAGGTCCAGGGACCGCCCGTCCTGCCATGCCCGCAGTGGTCCGAGCACGGAGATCTGCACCTTCGGTCCAGCCGCCCGGGCGGCGGCGCTCCGCAGTGCCGGGCCCACCACCTGCGTGCGGGGGCCGCGGCCAGGGGAGACGAGTCCGCAGTCGAAGGCATGGACGATGGCGGCGGCCCGGTCGCGCAGCCCGAGCTTCACGAGGGTCCGCGCGAGGTGTCCGGCCACGGCGTCCTCGGGGATGGCGAGGGCGGCGGCGATCTCGTCGTTTCTCAGGCCGCAGCCGACCGCCTGGAGCACTTCGCGCTCCTGGTACCCGAGCACGGCGGCGCTCGGCCGGCTGGTGGTGGCAGTCGTCGGCATCGTCGCTCCCTTGACTCTGAGCCGGCCGGTCTGGCGGAGGCCGTCGACACGGTAGTAAAGGGAGCGCCGGGCGGGGAATCCGGAAAGATCCGGAGTAGCGCGCGACGGTTCCCGACGGACCGGCGCACGCGTGTGGCCGCCACCCGGTTGGTGGTGGGACTCATGACGGTCCCCACCCGTACGAGCGAGTGCGTCGGCCGCCGGCCTCCTCGCCCCCGACCGGCCACTGACCCTGGTTCACCCCGGACTTCCCCGTGCTGGTCAGGGGCAGTGGACGAGGCTGGGGTGGTCCTTGGTGCGGACGGCGGGGAGCCAGCCGGTGGTCGGGCCGGGCAGGTGGATGCGGTACCAGAGGGTGGAGGTGCGGTCCTCCTCGTCGATGATGGGGAGACCGGTGGGGAGTTGGCAGTCGGCGTCGAGGGTGTCGTTGTTCCAGACGCGAGTGGGGATGACGTTCTGGGCGGTGTAGGGACGCTGGGGGTCGACGGCGAGGCCGAGGCTGCACCGGGGGTCGCGGTCGGTGCGGTCCTGGCAGCCCCGTTCGGCGTTGAAGACCTTGATGCGGGCGGAGTGCGCGGGTGGGCCGGGGTGCGGCCAGAGGGCGGTGGCGGTGGCGGTGGCGGTGACGGCGGCTGCGGCGCAGGTGGCGATGGCGAGCAGGACGGCCCGCGGCCGTGGACGGCGGGGGCGGTGGCCCGACTGGTGATCGCGGATGCGGGCGAGCAGGCTCTCGGCGGTGTGCGGGGCGCGGGCGGCGTGGGTGGGGGCGAGGCAGTCGGCGACGAGGGCGCGCCAGAACGGGGGGACGGCGGGGGCCAGGCGCAGGGCGGCGCGGCCTTCCGCGTACTGCTGGGCGGCGGCGCTGCGCGCGGTGGAGGTGGCGCCCGGGAAGGGCGGGAAGCCAGCGGCAAACACCTCGTGGACCACGATGCCGAGCGCCCAGATGTCGGCGGTGGTACGGATCTTGACGCCGTATTCGCCGAGTGGTTCCTTCCAGCGTTCCGGCGGAAGGTAGTCGGGGGTGCCCATGGGGGTGGAGTGGCCGTGGGTGCCGGTGAGTTCGATGGCGAGGCCGAAGTCGGAGAGGCGGACCTCGCCGTCCCGGCCGATGAGGACGTTCTCGGGTTTGAGGTCGGTGTGGACCCAGCCGGAGCGGTGCAGGTGGGCCAGGCCCTCGCAGATGCCGGCGACGATCCGGGCGCCCCGGGCCTCGTCGACGCCGGTGGCGAGCAGGTCGCGAAGGGTGCACCGGGCGCGTTCCATGACCAGGACGATCGCGCCGTCGAGCGCGGGGTGGTCGGGGGCGGCCAGGACGAGGGTGTCGAGCAGGCGGACCAGCCGGGGGTGCGGGGTGGTGTGGGCCAACTCGGCTTCGCGGCGGGCGGCTTCGGCGACCTGGCGGGCCTGGCGGGGGGCGAGTCCGGCGGTCGGCAGCACCTTGAGGGCGACCGTGTCGTCCATACTGTCTGCGCTGTCCGAGCCGTTCGAAGCGGCAGCGTCCTCGGCCCGGCGGGCGGCATAGACGGTCGCCCAGCCGCCTTCGCCGATGCGGCCGGTGACGGTCCAGTCGCCGACCCGGTGACCGGGCGGCAGCAATTCCTCACCGTCCCCGCAGAAGGTCAGGTCGTGCACCATCGGCGGCCTCCCTACCGTCCGGGCTCGGCGAGATCGGGGCGCGGCAGGAGCGCGAGGTGCTCCTCGCGGACGATGCCGAACTTCAGGGCGAGTCCGACGACGGCCTCGCGCTTGCCGCTGCGGCGGTCCGCGCGGCCCGCGCCGTCGGGTAGGCCGATGCGGAGCTTCTCGTCGGCGAGGTAGTCGAGGTGCGAGCTGACCGCGCGGGCGGTGAGCCGGGCGCAGGCGGGGTGGCCGCGCAGCCGCGCGACCACCTGGGGGGTGGTGGGCACGGCGGCGGGGGAGAGGTCGCGCAGCCACGGTTCGCAGAGCGCGACCAGGACCAGGAAGTAGGTGGCCGTCTCGTCCAGCGAGTACGCCGTCATGGTGCGGCTCTCCCAGGAACCGCCGCGGGCGTGCGGGTCCAGGTAGACGTGGTCGGGCGCGAACACCTGGAAGGACAGCGGGGTTTCGCGCCGTGAGGGCAGCACCACCCGGGAGAACTCGAACGGGATCGGCGCGCCGA
Organism: Kitasatospora sp. NPDC001159; assembly: GCF_053598235.1. Taxonomy (NCBI): domain Bacteria; kingdom Bacillati; phylum Actinomycetota; class Actinomycetes; order Kitasatosporales; family Streptomycetaceae; genus Kitasatospora; species Kitasatospora sp. NPDC001159. The sequence goes on along the minus strand of NZ_JBSFJV010000049.1, from coordinate 6,782 downwards.
TCCGCCGCGGCGGCACCCGCAGGTACTCGCCGGCGCCCTCCGGGTTCTCCACCAGGTAGGCGTGGGTGTTGCTGAGGTTGCTCAACTGCCAGTGGTCGTCGGTCGCGTGGATCTCGCCGGCCAGCCGGGAGACCGTCTCGTCGCCGAGGCGGAGCTCCACCGGCGTGCCGGCCGAGCCGCGGCCGAAGCGCGCCCGCTCTCCCGGACCGAGCCGCAAGGTCACCGCGTCGTCGCCGTTCTCCTCCGGCAAGTGGACGAGTATCCCGCTCACCGTTCCCCCGTCCCGCGCACCGTTGCCCCACCTCGCATGGTGACCGTTGTCCGACGGACGAACGTTACCTCTTTGGGCATGACAATAAACCGTATGGTGGCGCGAGCCACGTGACGGGGGAATCGGGTGAGCGGGCGGACGGGTGGTCAGAGCATCGGCGCCACTGGGCGGTCGCCGAAGGCGGTCCACGGACGCCAACCGCCCGCGGTGGCGGTACGGCCCGCGAGCGGGAGCACGAGTACTCCCGCTCCGGTCGCCCGCGGCAGGCCGCGCCTGCTGATCGGGTGCACGACTGTGCTCAAGGGAGCTACCGGTGGGGTTAGTTGACGGCAGGTCCGGCGGTGGCGCTGAGCCAGGCCCAGTCGGACCAGGTGGAGAACCCGGTCTGCCACTTGTGGTAGACGCCGGCGCTGCTGGCGCCGAATACCTCGATCCGGCCGTCGGCGTTGGCCGTGGCGAAGATCTCGGTTCCGCCGCCGCCGAAGGTGTCCCACTGGCCGTACGGCGCGTTGAGGCCGGTCTGCCAGATGTGCTGTGCGGTACTGCCGTTGATGGCGAACGCCTCCACCCGGCCGTCCGGCGAACGCTCACTGGTGAGCCGGGAGTCGGCGGGTCCGCCGGCGGCTTCCCAGTCGGACCAACTGGTCGAATTGGTCTGGTACTTGTGGAAGACGCCGGTCGGGCCGGAGGCGAGGACTTCGAGTCGGCCGTCCTGGTTGTGGTCGACGGTGAGGGCGTGGCCGCCGCCGCCGAAGGTCTCCCAGGCTGACCAGCCGCCGTTGACGGCGGTCTGCCACTG
>NZ_JBSFJV010000049.1:0-5612 GCF_053598235.1 Kitasatospora sp. NPDC001159 | reverse complement strand
GAGACGCCGTTCGCGCCGGCCGCGAACACCTCCAGGCGGCCGTCCGCCGAACGCGCGGACACCACCCGGCCGGACTTCGCCGGATACACCAACGGGGCGGGACGGGGGCCGGTTCCCGGCGTGCAGGGCATGGTGATGCCGCGCTCCGCCAGGTAGGGGATCGGGTCGGTGCGCACGGTCGCGTCCGGGTCGGCCCAGACCCGCAGGTGCAGGTGCGGGCCGCTGGAGGTGCCCTCGCTGCCCATCAGCGCGATCTGTTGACCGGCCGTCACGTGGTCGCCGGTGGCCACGTCCCGCTCCCGCATGTGCCCGTACTCGGTGATGGTCCCGTCCGGGTGCAGGATGCGGATCCACTGGCCGTAGCCTTGTGCCGGGCCGGAGACCAGCACCTGGCCGTCGCCGACCGCGTAGATCGGGGTGCCGTAGTCGTTGGCGATGTCGATGCCGTTGTGCTCCGGGGTGTAGCCCTGGGAGATGAAGCCGGCGGCGGGGCAGGACGCCGGGTAGCCGGCGGCCGCAGCGGTGGCCTGGGCGGGGGCGCCCGGCACAGTGACCGGCAGCAGCAGGGCGACCGCGGCCAGGGCCAGGCGCGAGGCGCGGCGGGAGAAGGAGGGGAACACCGGAGCGCCCCTCACGCCTTGCGCAGGCGGTCGATGATGCCGTCGATGTCGAGCCGCATCATGTCGGGCCGGATGATGTGGCCGCCGTCCACCTCGTGCGAGTCGTGCGGGATGCCGGCCTGGTCGAGCAGGGAGCGGAACTCGCGCTGCCCGGCCAGGACCTGGGGCTCGTTGACGCTGCTGAACCAGTCGACCGGGCTGGGGCTGGTACCGGCCACCAGGAAGACCCGCTTGTTGCGGTAGCTCTCGATCCGCTCCACCGGGTTGTCGGCGCTCACCCGGGCCTGGTCCCAGAGCGGCGCGCCGTAGATCGTGCCACCCGCCAGGTCCAGCGCGGCGGAGGAGGCGTTGGCCCAGTGCGCCACCAGGCCGCCGTCCCGGCGCAGGCTGGCCGGGCCGGAGTGGGCGCTGACCGAGGCGAAGTGGCCGTAGTATTTGGCGGCGTACTTCAGCGCGCCGAAACCGCCCATCGAGAAGCCGGCCACCGCGCGGCCGTCGTACTCGGCGAAGGTGCGGAAGTTGGCCTCGACCCACGGCAGCAGCTGGTTGATGTGGAACTCCTCCCAGTTGCGTGGGCCCACGTTGGAGCTGACCGGATTGGAGTACCAGCCGGCGTGGCCGCCGTCCGGCATCACCACGATGATCGGCTTGCCGATGGTCCAGTCGCGGACGCCCATCCGGTCGAAGGTGATGAAGTCCTGGTCGGTGCCGCCGCCGTGGAACAGATACAGCACCGGGTAGGTGCGGCCGCTCCACTGGTAGTCGTCCGGCAGCAGCACGTTCACGGCGGGGTTCCAGCCGATCGCGGAGGTCTGGAAGCGGTAGTACCACATCCGCGGGTCGCTCTCGTTGCGGTCCACGATGGTCAGCCCGAAGCCGTTGTCGGCGGCCGCCGCGGGCTTCGCCGACACCAACGAGCCCCCGGCGCCCAGCGTCAGTGCGGCGCCGAGCCCGCCGGCGGACTTGAGCAGGCTCCTGCGGGTGAGGTGGTGCGCGGTCATCGTGGCCTCCTGAAGACGGGTGACAGCGGCCCGTCCGGACCGCCGGGTGTCGAGCGGTTGGGACGGTAGCCACGCGCCGCGCGGCGCGGAATCCGGAACCATCCGGACTGACAGGAGCGGACCGCGCGCCGAGACTGTTTCCTTTCGGGGCGCGGCTGCCCGGGGGCACGGCCGTGCGGGGGCGTGCCGGAAGCGGCTCGACGTAGGCCTTGACGCCGGTATCCGCGCATTTCTGACTGTCCATCAGCGATCGAGCACTTTCACCGCCGCCCGCGCCGAGACGGAAGCACGCCTCGCTGACCTGGCCACTGCCCGAACGGTCATCGCCGAACTCGCGCCGACCGGGAACGCGTCGGATCCGCCCGAGTTGACCGCCGCCTACCGGGCCATCGTGAACGCCTTCAATCAGCACCCCGACCAGACATCCCGAGTCCGCGAACTACACGAGCTCCTCGGCATGCCCACCGACGGCCCGGCCCCGAACGTCACCCGCGGCCGCCTGGGACGCCTCACCCGCCAAGGCTCCCTCGCTCAGCCTGGACGAGGCCGCTACCAGAAACGGACTTACTGGGCGTTTCAGAATGACTTCGCAGCCACCTCGACTGTGCAGCGCGGCTGGCTCGCGAGGCGCTCTGGCGCTGCGGATCACGCAGCGGCAGACTGTGCCTGACTGATCGTCAACGACTCGTCACACTACGGAGGCGATGAAGCATGAGCATGCTGTCGGCTGATCCGCGGACCCTGGCCCGCGAGGCGTACACCTACCTCTACCCGCTGGTCATGATGGATGTCACCCGCCGGCAGGCCACCTCGCCCCTGGCTGCGGAGCAGCCGGGCTACGGTGTGCCGAACGAGTTCCACCACCTGCGCGAGTTCCCTTCGGCGGAGTTCCGTGCTGTGGTGCGGCCGAACTTCGACACGCTGTATTCCAACGCCTGGCTGGACCTGACCGGCGGCCCGGTGGAGCTGCATGTGAGCGACACCGCCGACCGCTATTTCATGCTCCCGTTGATGGACATGTGGACCGACGTGTTCGCCACCATCGGCGCGCGCACCACTGGGACCGGCGACCAGGACTACCTCATCGTCGGACCCGACTACGACGGCACCCCCCGGGACGGTGTGACGGTGCTGCGGGCACCGACGCCCTACGTGTGGATCATCGGCCGGACGCAGACCAATGGCCCGGACGACTACGAGGCCGTCTGGGAGGTCCAGGACGGCTACACCCTGACCGCAATTCCTCCGCGCGGGTACGACGACCTCGACAGCGACATCGACGTCACGGCCGACGCGCTCGCCCTGGTGAACAAGCTCAGCGCCGTCGACTTCTTCAGCTGGGCCGCCGAGGCGCTGGCGGTCAACCCGCCACACGCCGCGGACTTCTCCGTCCTGGCCCGGATCGCGAACCTCGGTATCATGCCGGGCCAGAAGTTCGATCCCAGCCGGTTCACCGAGGCCGACCTCGCCGAGATCGACGCCGGCGCGCAGGAGGCACGAGCGGAGATCCTCGGTTCGATGGCGAGCTTCGGCGTCGCGGCCAACGGCTGGCGGACCTCCCTCGACACCATGGGCGTCTACGGCAACAGCTACTTCAAGCGCGCCGGGGTCGCCGCGGGCGGCCTCGGCGCCAATCCTCCCGAGGACGCCGTCTACCCCGTCCTGGCCGCCGACGCCGACGGCGAACCCGTCAACGGCGACAACGACTACCTCCTCAGGTTCGAGGCCGCCGCGATGCCCCCGGCCGGCGCCTTCTGGTCGGTGACCATGTACGACGCCGAGGGCTACCAGGTCGCGAACGAGATCAACCGCTTCGCCCTGGGCGACCGCGACAACCTGGGCTACGACCAGCAGGACGGCTCGCTCACCATCTACATCTCGCAGCACAACCCCGGCCCCGACCGGGAGGCCAACTGGCTGCCCGCCCCGTCCGGCCCGCTGGGAATCACCATGCGCCTCTACGCACCCGAGCCCGAAGTGCTCGACGGCACCTGGAACCCGCCGGCGGTCACCAAGGCATAACAGATCGTTCCACGAAGAGTTGTCCCCCAGGTCTTGTACCCGGTGATCTGCTCCAGCAGGCACCCTGAGTGCGCCCTGATCTTGTTCCAGACGACTTGTGGGCGCGGGTGGCTCCGCTGTTGCCGCCCGCGCCCGAGCGCCGTCGCCAGCACCCTGGGCGGCTCCGTGTATCCGACCGGGCGGCGTTCGCCGGCATCCTGTTCGTACTGCGGACCGGTGTTGCCTGGCGCGATGTCCCTGCCGAGACCGTGGGCTGCTCGGGAGTCACGGCCTGGCGCCGGCTGCGGGACTGGACCGAGGCACGCGTCTGGCCGCGCCTGCACTCCGCTCTGCTGACCGAACTGCGCCGCGCGGACTCGCTGGACCTGGACGACTGCGCCGTGGACGGCTCGCACGTCCGGGCTCTCAAAGGGGGTGACCATGTCGGCCCATCGCCGGTCGACCGCGCCCGTCCCGGCTCCAAACACCACCTGATCGTCGACCGCCATGGAACCCTGCTCGCCGTCACGCTCACCGGCGGCAACCGCCACGACGTCACCCAGCTCTTGCCGCTGCTGAACGCCGTCCCGCCGATCCGTGGCCTGCGTGGACGCCCCCGTCGCAAGCCCCGGCGCCTGTATGCCGACCGGGGCTACGACTTCGACAAGTACCGCCGCCTGCTGTGGAAGCGCGGCATCAAACCGCAGATCGCCCGACGCGGCGCCACCTATGGCTCAGGGCTGGGAAAGGTGCGTTGGGTTGTAGAGCGGGCGTTCGCCTGGCTGCACCAGTTCAAACGTCTCCGCATCCGCTACGAGCGACGCGCCGATCTCCATCAGGGCGTGCTCGAGCTCGCCTGCAGCATCATCTGCCTCCGACGACTCCGGACGGCGACGGCCTGCACCGTGTGGTGCAGGCCGTCGCCCAGATGCACAACCTCGATTCGTTGCACCGCCCCCCTGCCAGGAGCGTCGTGACCGCTTACCACCGGGAAGGGCCTTGTGGCACCAACACAGGATCGGCCAGGGTGGCTCTTCATCCCCGCCAGCCCTCGCGCGCGAGGGGATTGCTCCCAGATGGTGGAGGTCTATCTGATGTTCAGTCAGAGACTCTCACATCACGCCCGGAGCATTTTGCACAGCGGCATCAGGACGGTAGCGCTGATGATGGCGAATGCCTTCGTCCTTATGCGCTGGATCTTCATCGAACCTCTCTTGAGAGTGCGAGGCGTGGACGGAAATCTGTCCCGGGCATGTCAGAGGCTTCAGTGATACCAGGCCGTGTCGTTGCTCTGGCTGCCGTTGGAGATCGCCATGGCAACCGCGTGGACGATGCTGTCGTGGTAGAACTGGGCCGTGTCACCGCTCCCACCAGGCCCGTAGGAGATGGTCTGGGAGGTCACTCCTCCTGTTTGGTCGTTCCGGTCGAAGATGGTCAGCCAGCAGGTGGTGGTGTACGAGTCCAGGTGGCCATAGGCCCAGTTGGGCGCGAGGTTCAAATGGCCGATGCAGCCGGGAACCGAGATGCTTACCGAACCGGTCGTGCCTGCATGGGCAGTTCCCGACACGCCGACAACGCTGATGCCGGCCAGCGAGGCGGCAGCGATCATTGCTCCGATACGATGACGCATGGTTCCTCCGTGATTCGTTGGCCTGGGGCACTGAAACGGTGGACAACAGCGACCTCTGGCATGGGGCGGCCCCCCGCCGTTGTCCGCACAGCAGGATGCCCGTGCACCGGCACGTTGAGGAACGACGCTAGCCAGACGTTGCCCTGACGCTTCGACTGTTGCGCAGCCTAGGCCAAGCCGACCGACTCGCCTACCGCTCGCCTTCGATACTCGACGCGACGCTAAGGGCTCGCAGAGAATCAACACGGTGATTTGATCTAGTGGCGGGCGGATGCGAGGAACGCGGTCACGTCAGCGGGGGTGCGGAAGCGCGCGGTTGATGCGGGGATGGTGTGTCCGTGCTGTTCCAGGAGCGGGCGG
>NZ_JBSFJV010000048.1:0-59590 GCF_053598235.1 Kitasatospora sp. NPDC001159 | reverse complement strand
GCTCGCCGATGTTGGCCAGCGCCTCGCGAATGTGGGCTTCTGTCCGTCCCCGCTCAGCGCGAACGTTCGCGGCGGCCCCTCGGCCGTTTCCCCGGCAGCCGCCGGACGGGACCGGACGCAACCTGACGGGACCGGGAGCGACGGGGAACAGGCGACGGTGGATCAGGCCAGTTCGAGCGCCAGGTAGAAGTCCACCCGGTCCTCCAGCCGGGAGAGGTCCCGCCCGGTCAGCTCCTCGATCCGGCCGATCCGGTAGCGCAGGGTGTTGACGTGGACGTGCAGCTGCCCGGCGCAGCGGGTCCAGGAGCCGTCCGAGCGCAGGAAGGCCTCCAGGGTGCGCACCAGGTCCGCCTGGTGCTCGATGTCGTACGCGATCACCTTGTCCAGCAGCCGGCTGCGGAAGGCACGGCGGACCTCGTCCGGGACGGCGGCCAGCAGCAGCACGTGCGAGGCCAGCTCCTCGGGGCCGGCCACGCAGACCCGGCCGACCCGGGCGGCGGCGATCCGGCGGGCGTGCCTGGCCTCCTCCAGGGCGCCGCGCAGGCCGCCGGCCTCGGGGACGGGGGCGGAGACGCCGAGGGTGATCCGGCCCTCCGAGCCGAGCCCGGCCTCCAGCGGGGCGAGCAGGTCGCGCAGGGTGTCGGCGGGCACCGGGCTGTCCAGGGCGGGCAGCACCACCACGGCACCGTTGCCCGACCCGGCGACCAGCGCGCGGTCGGTGGTGCCGCCGAGCGCCTCCTCCAGGACGGCCCGCACCATGCCCTCGGGCAGGCCGGTGCCCTCGGCGCTGAGCACCAGCCAGGAGTCGCCCTGGGCCTGAAACTTGGGCTCGGGGCTCTCGTAGCGGGCGGCCATCGCCGAGGAGGCGTACAGGGTGCGGCTGATCTCGGCCGGGTCGGCGTCGCGGCGCAGCAGGGCGAGCAGTTCGTCGGCCAGGCGGCGGCGCAGCCGGCGGCCCTCGTCCCGGCGGTGGCGTTCGGCGGCGACCAACCGGGCCAGGTTCTCGGCGAGCTGCTGGCGCTTGGTGGTCCACTCGGTGACGTCGCCGGCCACCACGAGCACCCAGTCGGCCAGCGGACAAGCGGCCCGCGGCGCCTCGTGCTCGGCGGAGGCCGCGGCGGGCAGCAGCGAGTAGGCGCCGTCGGCCAGTCGGGCCCGGTGCGGGGGGCGGCGGCGCTGGCACTGGGCGGCGAGGTGGGCGCGGACCAGCTGGTCGCGGTCCTCGGCGGTGAGCCGGTCGGCCGGGCCGGCGATCACCGCGCCGGTCGGAGTGAGCACCCAGCAGTCCAGGTCGAGGTCGCCGCCGAGCAGGTCCAGCACGGCGTCGAGCCCGCCGCCGCCGGCCGCCGAGACCAGCAGCCGGTGCCGGTCGACCAGGGCGGCGAGGTCGGCGGCGCGGTCGGCGGAGACCTGACGGCCGATGAACTCGGTGACGGTGCCGAAGGCGATGTCGTCGGGGACGGCCAGCAGCGGCATCCGGTGCCGGCGGCAAGCCTCGACCAGGTCCTCGGGCACCGGGCCGACCTCTGCCTCGCCGGCCGCCAGGGCGACCGCGCCGCCGGCCGCGATGGTCCGCACGAACCGCTCGGAGTCGGCCGGGCCGCCGCGCCAGAGCATCCCGGTGAGCACCAGCTCGCCGCCGTGCAGGTAGCGGCCGGGGTCGTGCAGGTCCGTGGTCATCACACCGCTGACCTGCCGGTCCAGCTCCTCCTCGGCCGCGAGCAGACGCAGTCGCGGGGCGCCGGGGGCGAGCAGGTCACGGACACGCATCCGCGGACTCCTAACGGGGCTGGAAACGGGGGCTGGAACTGGCGGCATACGGGGGCTGGAACGGGGGAAGGGGGCGGACGTCCGGTCCGGGGGTCACAGTGTGCCCGAACATCCGTGCTCGGTGTTACGTACCAGGGGCCGCCGGGTCACGGGGCCGTAGCCCGCCCGTCACGGCCGGATTACGGTCGTAGGTAGCACCCGGCGAACACCTGGGCTGCGGGATTCTCCTCCTTAGAGGAACGTACAGGATGCCAGGCGGGACCACAGCCGGGGCTTCATGCCATCGGTGACTGCCAGTGGCCCCCGTCACAGGGGTTCACTGGGCGACACGCCACCGGACACCCGGTCGGCGAAGACTTGAGGAGACCGCATGGAGTTCCTTCGGCCCGCCACCTGGGACGAGGCTCTCGCGGCGAAGGCCGAGTACCCGACCGCGCTGCCCATCGCGGGTGGCACGGACGTCATGGTCGAGCTGAACTTCGACGTGCACCGGCCATCCGCGATTCTCGACCTGAACCGCGTCACCGAGCTCACCGAATGGACGAACGACGGCAGCCTCGTCCGGCTCGGCGCCTCCGTCCCGTACGCCCGGATCGTCGCGGAGCTGTCCGGGCCGCTGCCCGGGCTCGCGCTGGCGGCCCGCACCGTCGGCTCCCCGCAGATCCGCAACCGCGGCGGCGTCGGCGGCAACCTGGGCGCGGCCTCCCCGGCCGGCGACTCCCACCCGGCGCTGCTGGCGGCCGGGCGGGACGTGTACGTCGAGGCGGCCTCGGTGCGTGGCACCCGGATGATCCCGATCGACGAGTTCTACGTCGGGGTCAAGCGCAACTGCCTGGAGGCGGACGAGCTGATCCGGGCCGTGCACATCCCGGTCGCGGACGGCCCGCAGCAGTTCTCGAAGATCGGCACCCGCAACGCGATGGTGATCGCGGTCTGCGCGTTCGGCCTCGCCCTGCACCCCAGGAACGGAACCGTCGGCACCGGTATCGGTTCGGCTGCCCCGACGCCGCGCCGCGCCGTCGAGGCCGAGGAGTACCTGCAGGGTGTGCTCGCCGAACGCGGGCTCTGGGAGTCCGGCGAGCTACTGGGCACCGAGGTGATCCAGCGCTTCGGCGAGCTGGTGAAGGCCGCCGCCTCCCCGATCGACGACGTCCGGGGCACCGCCGACTACCGGCGGCACGCGCTGGCCGTGATGGCCCGCCGCACCCTCACGTGGTGTTGGAACGACTACAGCAAGCAGATCAGGAGCGCGGCATGAGGGTCACGTTCACCGCCAACGGCAAGCCGGTCGAGGCCGACGACGTGTGGGAGGGCGAGAGCCTGCTCTACGTGCTGCGCGAGCGGGTCGGCCTGCCGGGCTCGAAGAATGCCTGTGAGCAGGGCGAGTGCGGCTCGTGCACGGTCTACCTGGACGGCGTGCCGGTCTGCTCCTGCCTGGTCGCGGCCGGTCAGGTGCAGGACCGCGAGGTGCGCACGGTCGAGGGCCTGGCCGAGGAGAACGGCGAGCTGGGCCTGGTCCAGCAGGCGTTCATCGACGCCGGCGCCGTCCAGTGCGGCTTCTGCACCCCGGGTCTGCTGGTGCAGACCGACGCGCTGCTGGATCACGAACCGCAGCCGAGCGACAACGACATCCGCGAGGCGCTGTCGGGCAACCTGTGCCGGTGCACCGGCTACGAGAAGATCATGGACGCGGTGCGGCTCGCCTCCGCCCGCAAGTGCGCCGGTGAGGGGGCTGGTTCGGAATGACCGAGCGGACCATCCAGGGCCAGAAGAACCTGCAGAACATCAACCAGGCCTCCAAGGACGGCATCGGCGGCTCGCCGCTGCGCCCGGACGGCAACCTGAAGGTCAAGGGCGAGTTCGCGTACTCGTCCGACATGTGGCACGAGGACATGCTCTGGGGCATGGCGCTGCGCTCGCCGCACCCCCGGGCCGACATCCTCTCGGTGGACATCGCCGAGGCGCTCAGGGTGCCCGGCGTCTACGCGGTGCTGACCCACGAGGACATCCCCGGCTCCAAGTACTACGGCCTGGAGATCCAGGACCAGCCGGCCCTGGCGATCGACAAGGTCCGCTACCACGGTGAGGCGATCGCGCTGGTCGCGGCCGACCACCCGGAGACGGCCCGGCGCGCGGTGAAGAAGATCAAGGTCGAGTACGAGGTGCTCACCCCGATCGTCACCGAGGAGCAGTGCCTGGACCCGGAGACCCACGGGTACGTGCACGAGCCGCACGAGTACAAGTCACACGCGTACGGCAACATCTGCCACGAGCAGAAGCTGGTCTCCGGCCTCGGCGTGACCGACGAGGTGCGGGCGATGGCGGACGTCATCGTCAGCGGCGACTACGAGGTCGGCATGCAGGACCAGGCCTTCCTCGGCCCGGAGTCCGGCCTGGCGGTGCCCGCCGAGGACGGCGGCATCGACCTGTACATCGCCACCCAGTGGCTGCACGTGGACCGCGAGCAGATGGCCCCGGTGCTGGACCTGCCCGAGGAGAAGGTCCGGCTCACCCTGGCCGGTGTCGGCGGCGCCTTCGGCGGCCGCGAGGACATCTCCATGCAGATCCACGCCTGCCTGCTGGCCCTGCACACCAACAAGCCGGTCAAGATCGTCTACTCCCGGGACGAGTCCTTCTACGGCCACGTCCACCGCCACCCGGCGCGGATGCACTACGAGCACGGCGCCACCCGGGACGGCAAGCTGGTCTTCGCCGACTGCCGGATCGTGCTGGACGGCGGCGCGTACGCCTCCGCCTCCCCCGCCGTGGTCGGCAACGCGGCCTCGCTCGGGCACGGCCCGTACGTGATCCCGAACGTCGGGATGCACGCCATCGCGCTCTACAGCAACAACCCGTCCTGCGGGGCGATGCGCGGCTTCGGCGCGGTGCAGGCGGCGTTCGGCTACGAGTCGCAGATGGACAAGCTGGCGGCCGAACTCGGCATGGACCCGGTGGAGTTGCGGCAGCTGAACGCGATGTCGGAGGGCGACTTCATGCCCACCGGCCAGCAGATCGACTCGCCCGCGCCGGTGGCCGAACTGCTGCAGCGCGCCAAGGACATGCCGCTGCCGCCGCCGCTGGACACCGAGCACCTGGACGTGCGCGCGCTGCCCGGCGCACTGTCCAACACCTCGCACGGCGAGGGCATCGTGCGCGGCGTCGGCTACTCGGTCGGCATCAAGAACGTCGGCTTCTCCGAGGGCTTCGACGACTACTCCACCGCCCGGGTGCGCCTGGAGGTGATCGGCGGCGAGCCGGTCGCCATGGTGCACACCGCGATGGCCGAGGTCGGCCAGGGCGGCGTCACCGTGCACGCCCAGATCGCCCGCACCGAGCTGGGCGTCGAGCAGGTGACCATCCACCCGGCCAACACCGAGGTGGGGTCGGCCGGTTCGACCTCCGCCTCGCGCCAGACGTACATGACCGGCGGCGCGGTGAAGCTGGCCGCCGAGGCCGTCCGGCGGGAGCTGATCGAGAAGGGCCGGCGCCGTTACGGCTGGACCCACAAGGACATCACGCTGGCCGGCGGCAAGGTGGTCTCGGAGAGCGCCGGCGTGCTGGTCCCCATGGTGGACCTGCTGGGTGACGAGGCCATCGACCTCACCCGCGAGCACCACCACCGGCCCACCCAGGCCTTCGACAAGGAGACCGGCCAGGGCTTCGGCCACGTCCAGTACACCTTCTGCGCCAACCGCGCGGTGGTGGACGTGGACGTGGAGCTGGGTCTGGTCAAGGTGGTCGAGCTGACCGCCGTCCAGGACGTCGGCAAGGCGCTCAACCCGCTCTCCGTGGTCGGCCAGATCCAGGGCGGCTGCACCCAGGCGCTCGGACTCGCGGTGATGGAGGAGATCATCGTCCGGGACGGCAAGGTCCGCAACGCCTCCTTCACCGACTACCTGATCCCCACCATCCTGGACACTCCGCCGATCCCGGTGGACGTCCTCGAACTTCCCGACCCGCACGCCCCGTACGGGCTGCGCGGCGTCGGCGAGGCGCCGACCGTGTCGGCGACGCCCTCGATCGTGGCGGCCATCCGCAACGCCACGGGCCTGGCGCTCAACCGGATCCCGGTCCGGCCCGAGCACCTGACCACCGAACAGCCGGGCTGATCCCGGGAGTACGACCTCCGGGAGTACGACCGCCGGAAGCTCCGGAAGGACGAACCTCCCCGGGGCGGTGACGCGTCTTCCCCGCCGCCCCGGGGGCCTCCCCCACCCGCTGCCCTGCCCACGCCGGGGTTCCGCAGTGGTGCGCACCACCCCCGACTGCACCGCTGGCACTCGCCCGACGAGTGCCCCCACAGTGAGTCGACACCGTCCCCCTGCGCCACTTCGCTGACTGGCAGTCAGGTCGGCTCGCCCACCCCAACCCCCTTTGACACTTGGGAGTGGACATGACCAGGATCCCCACGGAGCCCGGCACCACCGAAGCAGACAGACCTACCGGGGACGAGACCCGCCCCTCGTCCCCGGCACCACGCCCGAACGGCGCGCTGGACGCGTACTTCAAGATCTCGGCCCGGGGCTCGACCCTCGCCAACGAACTGCGCGGCGGCCTCACCACGTTCATGGCGATGGCGTACATCATCCTGCTCAACCCGCTGATCCTCAGCGGCGCGGACGTCAACGGCGTCAAGCTCGACCACACCGCACTGACCACCGCCACCGCGCTCGCGGCCGCCGTCACCACCATCCTGATGGGCCTGGTCGGCAACGTGCCGCTGGCCCTGGCCGCCGGACTCTCGGTCTCCGGCGCGGTCTCCGCGCTCGTCGTCCCCCACACCACCTGGTCACAGGCCATGGGCCTGTGCGTGATCTACGGCCTGCTGATCGTGCTGCTGGTGGTCTCCGGCCTGCGCGAGAAGATCATGAACGGCATCCCACTGCCGCTCAAGCACGCGATCACCATCGGCATCGGCCTGTTCGTCACGATCATCGGCCTCTACAAGGCCGGGTTCATGCACACCGGCGGCCCCACCCCGCTCTCGCTCGGCCCGGCCGGCGAGCTGACCGGCTGGCCGGTGCTGATCTTCTGCGTCACCCTGCTGTCCGTCTTCGTGCTGATGGCGCGCGGCATCCGCGGCGCTATCCTGATCGGCATCGCCGGCGGCACCGTGCTCGCGGTGATCGTCAACAAGGTCGCCCACGTGCCGGCCTCCGTCTGGAAGAACTCCGTCCCGGTGTGGCCCGGCAGCCCGGTCTCCGCGCCCGACTTCAGCCTGTTCGGCCACGTCGACCTGTTCGGCGCCTTCGGCGGCCACGGCATGGGCGCGATCAGCGCCTCGGTCGCGGTGTTCACCCTGGTGCTGGCCGGCTTCTTCGACGCGATGGCCACCATCATCGGCGTCGGCACCGAGGCCGGGCTGGCGGACGAGCAGGGCCGGATGCCCGGCCTGTCCAAGGCGCTGTTCATCGACGGCGCCGGCGGCGCGGTCGGCGGCCTGGCGGGCGCGTCCGGCCAGACGGTCTTCGTCGAGTCCGCGACCGGTGTCGGCGACGGCGCCCGGACCGGCCTCTCCTCCACCGTCACCGGCGGGCTGTTCGCCCTGATGCTGTTCTTCTCGCCGCTGGCCGGCATCGTCCCGGTCGAGGTCGCCTCCGCCGCCCTGGTGGTGATCGGCTCGATGATGATGAGCCAGGCCCGGCACATCGACTGGTCCGACCGCGAGGTCGCCATCCCGGCCTTCCTGACCTGCGTGCTGATGCCGTTCACGTACAGCATCACCGCGGGCGTCGCGGCCGGCGTGATCTCGTACTCGGTCCTCAAGGCCGGCCAGGGCAAGTGGCGCGAGCCCGGGCTGCCGATGTGGGTCCTCACCGCGGTCTTCGTGCTGTACTTCGCGCTCACTCCGATCAAGTCCTGGCTGGGCGTGCACTAGGCGCCGTTCGTCATGCACCACCGCCGCCGTACGGGATCGTTTCCCGTACGGCGGCTCTCCCGCTACTGTCGAAACCGTGTAAGGAGCCTCCGACATGCAGGACATCGCCGAGCAGTTGCAGGCCTGGCACGCGTCCGGGCGCTCCTTCGCCGTGGCCACCGTCGTCGGCGTCTCCGGCAGCGCCCCGCGCGACCCGGGGGCGGCCCTGGCCGTGGATGCGGCCGGGGAGGCGGTCGGCAGCGTCTCCGGCGGGTGCGTCGAGGGCGCGGTGTACGAGCTGTGCCAGGCCGCCATCGAGACTGGCGAGCCGGTACTGGAGCGCTTCGGATACAGCGACGAGGACGCCTTCGCGGTCGGGCTGACCTGCGGCGGGATCCTCGACGTGTTCGTCCAGCCGGTCGTGCCGGGGGCGGACCCCGGGATGGACGCGGGCCTCGGGTGCATCGCCGCCGGGACCCCGGTCGCACTCGCCCGGGTGATCGCCGGACCGGCCGGACTGCTCGGCGCTACCCTCGCGGTCACCGCCGACGGCGCCTCCGGCGCGCTCTCGGTGGGGCCGTCCACCGTCGGCTCGCTGGAGCGGGCGCTCATCGCCGAGGCCCGGGCGATGCTGGACGCCGGGCGGACCGGTCGGGTCGTGCTCGGCCTGGACGGGCGGCCCTGCGACGAGCAGGAGCAGGGCACGGTCACCTGCTTCGTGGAGTCCTACGTGCCCGCGCCCCGGATGGTGGTCTTCGGCGCGATCGACTTCGCCGCCGCCGTGGTGCGGATCGGCAGGTTCCTCGGCTACCACGTCACGGTCTGCGACGCCCGGCCGGTCTTCGCCACCGCCCGTCGCTTCCCGGACGCGGACGAGGTGGTGGTCGACTGGCCGCACCGCTACCTGGACTCCCAGCTCGGCCGGATCGACGGGCGCACCGTGCTGTGCGTGCTCACCCACGACGCCAAGTTCGACATCCCGCTGCTGGAACGCGCCCTGCGGCTGCCGGTCGGCTACGTCGGCGCGATGGGCTCGCGCCGCACCCACCGCGACCGGGAGGCCAAGCTGCGCGAGGCCGGGCTGACGGACGCCGAGCTCGCCCGGCTGCGCTCCCCCATCGGCCTCGACCTGGGCTCCCGCACCCCGGAGGAGACGGCGGTCTCGGTCGCCGCCGAGATCATCGCCCACCGGCGCGGCGGCAGCTGCCTGCCGCTGAGCGCCGGGGACGGACCGATCCACCACGACGTGGCCGCCGCGTCTTCGGAGGATGCGGCCGCGAGCAGTTCGCCGCACGCCGCGTGACGGCCCCCGCGGGCGGCGGGACGCTGGAAGTACGGACCCGGTCCCCGTCGTCGACGTCCCGGACGAGGCCTCGCTGCCGTCCGAGCCCCGCTTCGCGTCAGTCGGCGAGCGCCAGCTTCACGCCGAAGCCCACCACCACCGCGCCGGTCACCCGGTCCATCACGCGCCGGGCGACCGGGCGGCGCAGCCAGCCGCGCAGCACCTGGGCGAAGCCGACCAGGACGGTCGACCAGAGCACGCCCTCCACGACGTGGACGCAGGTGAGCGCCACGCCGGCGGCGAAGTGTGAGACTCCGGCGGGGATGAACTGCGGCAGCACGGCCACGTAGAAGACCCCGACCTTGGGGTTCAGCAGGTTGGTCAGGGTGCCCCGCCGCCAGCCGTGACCGAAGCCGCCCCCGGTGGGCTCCTCCTCGGCCGCCGCCTCGCCGCCCCGGCTGCGCAGCATTCCGATGCCCATCCGCGCCAGGTAGGCGGCACCCGCCCAGCGCAGGACCTCGTACGCCACCTGGGAGGCGGTGAGCAGCGCCGTCACCCCTGCCGAGGTCAGCGTCCCCCAGATCAGCGTGCCGGTCTGGATGCCGAGCACGACCCCCCAGGCCTGCCGCCGCCGGCCCAGCGCGGAGGTGCGCAGGATCAGCGCGGTGTCGAGGCCGGGCGTGAGCGTGAGCAGGCCCACGACGAGGGCGAAGGACCACAGAGCGGTTGTCATCTCCATGGACCTCGATCGTAAGGCAGGCCCGTGCGGCGGATGACCACGGCCGGTGGGAGCGGACGGCGGAAGGCCTCCCGGTGCCGCTCGGGGAGCGGCGCCGGGAGGCCTTCGGGGTCAGCGGGACGGCGGGGCCGGCGGACCGTTTCCGGGGTCCGTCGGCCCGGCGCCGTCGCGGTCGGCTGGGCCTGCCGCCGCGGACCGCTGGGATCGGGGGGTGCCGGGACTACTGCACCTGGCAGCCGCGCTGCCAGTTCCAGCCGACGAAGGTGTGGCGCAGCTGCACGTCGAAGGTGCAGGAGTAGGTGAGGTCGGGGTTGAGGGTCAGGTACGTGTGGTGGGTGTTGTCGTACCAATTGCCGGTGACGTCGAAGATCCCCTTGTAGGAGAAGTCCGCGTGGGCCTGGGAGTTGACCACGGCGCAGCCGGTGGTGCAGTCGTCGCTGTTGGTGGCGGAGGCCACCGACCAGCCGGCGTTCCACGGCTCGCGGTTGAAGCCCTGGGTCACGGTGGTGGCCGCGGTGGTGATCTGGCCGTCGGCGGTGTTCCAGTCCGAGGTGGTGTACAGACCGGTCATCCGGATGTTGCAGCAGTCGTACATCTCGTTCGCGCTGGTGATCCGGCGGTGGCCGGTGGCGGTGGTGTCCGCCGCCAGGGCCTTGGCGGAGGCGGTGCGGGCGGTCGTGGCGGCGGCCGGGACGTACGTCACCGGGCCCTCCTGCGGCTTGCAGTCCGCACCGATCGTCACCGTCTGCTGGACCGACATGCCCGCGGGCGGGACCGGCAGCGAGCCGGTGAGCGTCACACCGTCGCAGGTTTGGGCGCTCGACGCATCGGCGGCGGGTGCCGCGACGGCCCCCGGGGCCATCGCCATGAGCAGACCGGCCGCACCGAGCGCTACCGAAACCAGACGCTTCTTCACAGTCCCTGTCTTCCCCTCGTGAGTTACCTGCCGGTAAGCCTAGGGTGGCCGGTCGCCGGGTCCGAAAGGATTGGCAGGAAGCTGCAACTCCTGATGTCACCGGGGCTGCCAGGACCGCTGGGACTGCTGGGGTCCCTGCGGCGGCAGGGGCCCCAGCGCCGTTTCAGATCACCTTCAGACGGGCGGCCAGGCGCAGCAGGCCGGGGCTGAGCCGGGAGAGCAGGCGGGCGACCTTGGCCTCGGGGGTGACCGGGACGACGGGCTTGCCGGTACGCACGGCGGTGACGATGGCCCCGGCGACCTTCTCCGGCGGGAAGCCGCGGCGGGCGTAGAGCCTGGCGGCCCGGGCCTGCTTGGCGGCTTGCTCGGCCGCGGTGGTGGCGGAGAAGGTGGAGGTGCGGGTGATGTTGGTGTTGACGATGCCGGGGCAGATGGTGGAGACGCCGATGCCGTGGCCGACGAACTCCGCGCGCAGGCAGTCGGAGAGCATGAACACCGCGGCCTTGCTGGTGGCGTAGGCGGTGAGCGCCTTGGCCGGCAGGTAGGCGGCGGCCGAGGAGACGTTGACGATGTGGCCGCCCTGGCCGCGGTCGGCCATCAGGGTGCCGAAGGCGCGGCAGCCGTGGATGACGCCCCAGAGGTTGACGTCCAGGACCCGCCGCCACTCCTTCTCGGTGGTCTGCAGGAAGGTTCCGGAGTGGCCGATGCCCGCGTTGTTGACCATCACGTCGGGCACCCCGTGCTCGGCGGCGACGGTCTGCGCGAAGGCGTCCATCGCGGCACCGTCGGCGACGTCCACCCGGTAGGCGTGCGCCGTCGGGCCGATCAGCGAGGCGAGTTCGGCGGTGCGCTCGGCGGCCGCGAGGTCGAGGTCGCAGACCACCACCCGGGCGCCGTCCTCGGCGAAGGCGAGCGCGGTGGCCCGTCCGATGCCGCTGCCGCCGCCGGTGACGACCACCAATCGGCCGTCGCCCTCGGCGGTTCGGGTGTCGCCCGCGCTCCCGGTCTCGATGCGGGCGGTGAACTCGCGGACCATGCCGGCCACGGTGGCTCCCTTCTCCAGCAGCGCCGCCCAGTGGCCGGCGTGCAGCGTGCGTCGGGTCAGTTCGGGCACCCAGCGCTCCAGGCCGTCGGAGAGGTAGGTGCCGGCGTAGCGGTCCCGGGTGAGGGTGATCAGCTGGACCGGCACCTCGGTCGACCGCTCACGCGGATTGCCCATCGTGGAGCGGAAATTGGCGCGGTACAGCTCGATGCCGCGGACCGCGTCACGGCGCAGGCTCGGCTTCGGGTGGTCCGCGCGCGGGGAGACGTGCTCCAGGTCGCGCAGCACCCGCGGCCAGGCCCGGGCCAGTCCGAGGCGCCAGACGGCGGGGGCGAGGAAGGGCAGGTGGAAAGCGGTGATGTACCAGGAGTGCAGGCCCTGGTGGAGCAACTGCCCAAGGTGGCGCGGGGTGGGGCGGCGCAGCCGGTGGCGCAGCCAGTAGCCCAGGTGGTCCAGGCAGGGGCCGGACATGGTGGTGTACGAGGCGATCCGGCGCTCGGCGCCGGGGGCGGTGACGGCCTCCCAGGACTGGATCGAACCCCAGTCGTGGGCGACGACGTGGACCGGACGCTCCGGGCTGACGGCGTCGGCAACGGCGAACAGGTCGTCGGCGAGCTGCTCCAGGCGGTAGCCGCCCCGGTTCGCGGGGACGCCCGACTCGCCGGCGCCGCGCACGTCGTAGCGGACCACGTGGTGGTCGCGGGCGAGGTCGGCGGCGATGTCGTCCCAGACGGCGTGGGTGTCCGGGTAGCCGTGCACCAGGAGGACGGTGGGGGCGCTCGGGTCGCCCTGCTCGAAGACGGCGAGCGGGAGGCCGCCGGAGTGGACGGTCCGGCGGCGGATCGGGGTCGTCATCGGGTGGCCTCCAGGGCGGTCGGATCGTCGTCGGTCGGCTGGGCGTCGACCCGGTCGGCGTCGGCCGACTCGTCGGTGGCGGTCCAGCGGCGGACGTGTGGGAGGTCGTCGTCGAGCCAGTAGGCGTCGTCCTCGGTGACCACCAGCAGTTCCTCGAACTTGATGCCCACGCCACGGAATCCGATGTGCGGCTCGACCGCCCACAGGCCCGGGGTGGGCGCGTGCCGGGAGGAGCGGCCGTCCGCCCACAGTGGCGAACGGCCGTGCAGGCGCTCGGAGATGAGTTCGCGGCCGAGGGTCTGCAGGGTGCGCACGCCGAACCCGAGGACGTTCACCCCGGCCGGGCCGCGCACGATGGTGCGGGTGACCTGGTGGCCGATCACCCGGCCCGGGTAGACCTGGTGGCGGTTGTCGTAGCCGTGCGCGGCGATCTGCGCGTCCACGGCCGCGTACACCTCGTTGAGCGGCTTGCGGGCCCGCACCTCGGCGAGGATCAGCTCGCGGTAGACCTTGAGGTCGACGGCCAGACGGTCCCAGACCTTGTTCTCGCCGACCTTGCCGCCGTAACCGATGTCGGCGGTGTAGCCGTCCACGACGGGCGCGCAGTCCAGCACGTACGGCATGCCCTCCTCCAGCTTGCGGTTGCCGGCGAAGAACTGCAGCGGGGTGTGGAAGTGCCGGAAGGCCGTCCGGTCGCCGAACCAGGCGAAGGGGACGTGGAAGAAGTCCTGCACTCCGGCGGCGACCAGGCGGCGGCGCAGTTCGGCGGTGGCCTGCCGCTCGGTGACGCCCGGTTCGATCCAGGCGGCGACCTGTTCGGCGCAGCGGTAGGCGAGTTGCTGGGTCTCGCGGAAGCGGGCGAGGTCGCGCTCGGTGTAGGAGAACGTCGGCATCGCGTTCGCCGTCGGGGGCATCGGGAGGCTCCTTCTCGGGTCGCTGCGGCTGGGCGGCGGTTAGACGTCGAGCACGAGGGTCTCACCCTCGGCGGCCCGGGAGACGCAGGGCAGCAGGGCGCCGACGGCGCGCTGCTCGGGGGTGAGGCGGCGGTCCCGGTGGTCTGGCGTACCGGACAGCAGACGGACCTCGCAGGTGCCGCAGAAGCCCTGGTGGCAGGAGTACGGGAGGTCCGGGCGGGCCTCGCGCAGGACGTCCAGGGCGGAGCGGTCGGCAGGGACGTCCAGGGCCGGGCCGTCGGTGCCGAGCTGGACGGCGAAGGGCGCGCCGTCGGTGATCGGGGCGGCGCCGAAGCGCTCGAAGTGCAGAGCGGAGGCCGGGGACCCGTCCAGTGCCCGCTGGACGGCGGCGAGCATCGGGGCCGGGCCGCAGCAGTAGACGGCCGCGCCGCGCGGGGCGTGGGCGAGCAGTTCGGCGCCGGTGGGGACGCCGCCGCGCTCGTCGTCGGTGCGCAGCACCACGCGGTGCGGGTCGAGGGAGCGGAGCTCCTCCGCGTACGGGAGGGTGTCGGCGCTGCGGCCGACGTGGACCAGGCGCCAGTCCAGGCCGTGCCGCTGCGCCTCACGGGCCATCGGCAGCAGCGGGGTGATGCCGATGCCGCCGGCCAGCAGCAGGACGGCGGGCTCGGCGCAGAAGGCGAAGCCGTTGCGCGGGCGGCGGGCGGCGAGGCGGGCGCCGGGGTGCAGGGTGTCGTGGATCTCGACGGATCCGCCGGCGCCCTCGGGCAGTTTGCGGACGGCGATCCGGTAGCCGCGTCGGTCGGCCGGGTCGCCGCTGAGCGAGTAGTGGCGCTCGCGGCCGGAGGGCAGGGCGAGGCGCAGGTGGGCGCCCGGCTGCCAGGGCGGCAGCTGGCCGCCGGAGGGGTGGGCGAGGCTCAACTCGACGACGTCGGCGGCGAGTTCCCGGCGCGCGGTGACGACCAGCTGCAGCTGCGGGGTGGGGCGACTGAGCGGGCGGCGGGGGTTGCGGCGCAGCAGGGGGCTGCCGAGCGCCGGGGAGTAGCGGTCGCCGAAGGCCGTGAGGAAGCGGATGAAGGCGTCGGCGCGGGGGCGGCCGTAGAGGTCGGGGGGCGGGGTGAGCAGGTCCATCCGGGCGGGTCCTTGGCGTGGGAGAGGGGCGGGCGACAGCTGACGGGTTTCAGATTTCAGATGTCAGTCTTCAGATTTCAGCGAACAGATGACGTTCTCTGTCTTCTGAAACCTGTCAGTTGTCAGTTGTTCGCGGCGGCGGCGCGGGCGGCCGGGGAGGTGGCGAGGTAGCCCAGCGCCTGGCTGGAGGACCCCTCCTGGGTCGGGTGGTAGCCCGGCCGCAGGTAGCGCAGCCCGGAGCGGATCGACCGGAGCGGGTCCGGAAGCAGTCCGCGCTTGGCGATCCGCCCCGCCTCCCGCCAGGTGGGCTTGAGCCGCCCCTCCAGCGTCGGGTCGGCGGCCAGCAGGAAGCGGGCCCCGCGCACCCAGAGGTGGACCAGCAGCGGCCCGGACACCGCCATCCCGCGCACCCGGCGCAGGTAGCCCGGGTCCAGGTGGACCATCAGGTCGTAGGCGACGCTGCGGTGCTCGACCTCTTCGGCGCCGTGCCAGCGCAGCAGGTCGAGCATCGTCGGATCGGCCTTGGCCCGGTCCAGGCCCGGCGAGTTGAGCGCCCAGTTGCCGAGGAAGGCGGTGAAGTGCTCGATCGCCGCGATGAAGGCGACCCGCTCGATGATGTTCTCCCGCTGCCGGGCCGGTGTCAGGCCCGGCTTGTCGCCCAGGATGCGCTGGAACAGCCAGGCGATCTGCCGCACGTACGGGCGCGGGTCGAGCCCCTGGCCGAGCAGGTGGTCGAGCACCTCCTGGTGCGCCTCGGCGTGGATGGCCTCCTGCCCGATGAACCCGAGCACCTCCTCGCGCAGCCGCTCGTCCCGGATGAGCGGCAGCGCCTCCTTGAACACCTTGACGAACCAGCGCTCGCCCTCGGGCAGCAGCAGGTGCAGCACGTTGATGACATGGGTGGCCATCGGCTCGTCCGGGATCCAGTGCAGCGGCAGCTGGGCCCAGTCGAAGCGGACGTCCCGGGGCTCCAGGACGAGGCCGTCGTGCACGCGCGCGGCAGGGGCGGCGAGGGCGGGAACGGGGGTGGATCGGGGCATGGCAGGCCCTTCTGACCTGGGAGCGGCGGCTCGGCTCAGGGAAACGTACTCGCCGGTAGCGGGGCCGACAAGGGTTTCGGCGACTCTTATCGACATCGAGTCTAATAAGTGATGTGCACCGGGAGGCGGCCCCGGAAACACTCCGTCGCGAACTCGGAAACACTCCGTCGGAAAGCAGGCGGGCCCCGCCGGACGCGACACGTCCGACGGGGCCCGTCGAGCAGGGCCGGGCAGCGCGCGGCAGCGCCGCTCAGACCGCCATCGCCAGCATCAGCGGCGCCGCCCGGGCTGCCAACAGCTCGGCGGCGGCCTTCAGCTTGTGGATGTTGTCCACCGGCATCGAGGTGGCCAGGCAGCCGACCGTGCTGCCCGCCGTGATCGGCACCGCGGCGCACACCGTGCCGAGGGCGTACTCCTGGATGTCCAGCACCGGCACGGTGGCCGGCTGCCGCTCCAGCCGGTGCATCAGCTGGTCGGCGTCGGTGACGGTACGGGAGGTGAGCCGGGCGACCGGGTGCCGGGAGAGGTGATCGCGCCGGCCGTCCACGTCCAGCTGGCTGAGCAGGCACTTGCCGAGCGCACTGGCGTGCGCGGTGGCGCGGAAGTCCACCCACTCCTGGACGGCGGGCGCGAAGTCGGAGGCCGAGACCGCCTCGACCGACAACTCACCTTCGTGGTACCGGCCGAAATACACCGCAGCGCCCAACTCGTCCCGAAGTTCGGCGAGTTTGCGGTTCAGCCGGGCCTTGACGAGCTGCTCCCGGTTGTGCTGTCCGAGCAGGGCGAAGGTGCCGCCGAGCACCCAACCGCCGTCCTGGCACTGGAGGTAGCCCTCGATCTCGAGGAGTTCGGCGAGCCGCCGGACGGTCGGCAGGCCGAGCGAGGTCTCCCGCGCGAGGGCGACCAGGGTGGCACCGTCGGGGTGCCGGTCGACGGCCTCCAGCAGTCTGAGGGCGTACTGCAGGGAGGTGAACGGGCCCGTCAGGCCCTGGTCCAGCGCGGCGTGACGACCCGGGGCTGGTGTCGACATGTCGTCCCCTTCCGATGTCCCCCCACGGAGCGACCGCGGGCGGTCTCCAGCCTATCCACCCGGCGGCCCCGGCAACTGGCGTCCGTGAATATCCGTGAACATTCCGTGGAGCAGCTGCCGGTCGGCTGGTAAAAGGGGCCCCGCGAGACGACTCCTGCCGCACGACGCCCGACCGGCCCCTCCCCCACTGCCCTGGGGGGGAGAGGCCCGTCATGCGGCCGTCGGGGTGCGGGCCCCGGCGGCCGGTGAGGGTGCGGAAGGGTCGGCCGGTCAGTCGGTCCCCGGGTCCAGAGCCCGGATCAGCCCTCGTCGCCGGCGCGCAGCTTGGCGACGGCGGCCTCGACCCGGGCGCCGTACTCCTCGTCGGCGGCGTGGAAGTGGGCCAGGTTCTTCTCCACCACGTCGTCCCGCGTCACCTGCGCCAGGAAGCCCGCGATGTTGTCGACCAGGCGGGTCTTCTCGCCCTCCGACATCAGCCGGTACAGCTCGCCGGCCTGGAAGAAGTCGTCGTCCTTGGTGTGGGCCGGCGTGGCGAAGGTGCCGGTGTGGCCGTCCACCTTGACCGGCGCGGCGAGCGCGCTGTCGCTCTGGGTCGGGCCGTCGTACGAGTTGGGCTCGTAGTTCTTGCCGCGGCCGGCGCTGTTGACGGCCATGAAGCCGTCCCGGCCGTAGTTGGCGGCCTCGGTGGCGCGCGGGGCGTTCACCGGCAGCAGGGTGTGGTTGACGCCGAGGCGGTACCGCTGGGCGTCCGCGTAGGCGAACAGCCGGCCCTGGAGCATCTTGTCCGGGGACGGGCCGATGCCGGGCACGAAGTTGTTCGGCGAGAACGCGGACTGCTCGACCTCGGCGAAGACGTTCTCCGGGTTCTTGTTGAGCACCAGGCGCCCGACCTTGACCAGCGGGTAGTCGGCGTGCGGCCACACCTTGGTGAGGTCGAAGGGGTTGAATCGGTAGTCCGCCGCCTCGGCGACCGGCATCAGCTGGACGTAGAGGGTCCAGGACGGGAACACCCCGCGCTCGATGGCCTGGTGCAGGTCGCGCTGGTGCGAGTCGGCGTCGGCGCCGACCACCTCGGCGGCCTGGCCGCCGTCCAGGGAGCGGATGCCCTGGTTGGTCTTGAAGTGGTACTTCACCCAGTAGGCCTCGCCCTCGGCGTTGACCCACTGGTAGGTGTGCGAGCCGTAGCCGTTCATGTGGCGGTACGAGGCCGGGATGCCGCGGTCGCCGAACAGCCAGGTGATCTGGTGGGTCGAGGCCGGCGAGTGGGCCCAGAAGTCCCAGACGTTGTCCGCCTCCTGCACGCCGGTGTACGGGTCACGCTTCTGCGAGTGGATGAAGTCGGGGAACTTGATCGGGTCCTTGATGAAGAACACCGGGGTGTTGTTGCCGACCAGGTCGTAGTTGCCGTCCTCGGTGTAGAACTTCAGCGCGAAGCCGCGCGGGTCGCGCACCGCGTCGCTGGCCCCCAGGTTGCCGGCCACGGTGGAGAAGCGCAGGAAGACCTGGGTGCGCTTGCCGACCTCGGACAGGAACGCCGCCCGGGTGTACCGCGACACCTCGTCGGTGACCTCGAAGTAGCCGTACGCGCCGGAGCCGCGGGCGTGCACGACGCGCTCCGGGATGCGCTCGCGGTTGAACCGGGCCAGCTTCTCCAGCAGGTGCTGGTCCTGGATCAGCAGCGGGCCGTACTCACCGGCCGAGGCCGAGTTCTGGTTGTCGGCGACCGGGGCGCCGGACTCCGTGGTCAGGATCTTGGACATGGAGGGTCCTTCAGGTGTCGAAAGGCGGTGCGTGGAGAGGTGGGCGAGCGCCGGGGCTCAGATGCCGAGCAGGCGCCGGAGCGCCGAGCGGCGGCGGGCGGAGTGCTCGCCGTCGGGGCCGTCGGACGGCTGGAGGCCGGCCACCGCGGCGGTGGCCGCGGCCGGGTCCACCAGCGGACGGGCGGCGGTCAGCGCGGCGGCCTCCTCGCCGGCCAGGCCGACGGCGGTGAGCGCGGCTGCGGCCTCGGCGGCCGGGACGGCGTCGAACCAGCGCAGCGCGAGGGCCGCGCGGCCGGGCTCGGTGAGGCGGCCGGTGAGCCGGAGGCGGGCGAGCCCGCCGTCCGGGTAGACGTTGATCCGCACATGGGTCACCGGGCGGCCCGCGTCGAGCCGGAAGCGGTGCCGGGTGTCGGGCTGCAGACGGGTGCGGGGCAGGATCTCGAACCACTCGCCATCGGCCGGGTCCTGCCCGGTCGAGGCGTCGAAGCCGATCAGGTCGGCCCAGCCGGGGGCGTTGGCGACGAAGTGGGTGGTGTCCACCTCGGCGGCCAGGACCTCACCGCCCCCGGCCAGGGCGATCTGTACCCAGTCATTGGCCCTGTCGCGCCGACGCCGGGTCTCCCAGCCCTCGCCCATGACGGAGGCGCGACCAGGAGCGTTCAGGTTGTGCGGGGAGGAGAAGTAGCGGTCGGAGGCCGCCTCGGCCACACCGCCGTACTCCTGGGCGGCCAGGTCGAAGGTGAGGCCGTCCAGTTCGCGCGGGTCGGGCAGCACCTCGCCGTGCACCCGGAGCCGGGCGACGCCGCCGTCCGGGAAGATGTTCAGCCGCACGTGGGTGTAGCGGGTGCCGTCCTGAACGGCGAACTCGTGGGCGGTGTCGCCCTGGAGCGGGGTGCGCGGCAGGATGACGGTCCACTCGACGTCCTGCAGTTCCTCGGGCGAGGGGTGCCCGGGGACGGAGGCGGCCTCGACCGAGGCGCTCTCCGGGTAGTTGCCGGTGAAGTGGGCGGTGTCGACGATGAGGCCGCGGATCACGCCACCGACGCCGAGCCGGACGATCGCCCAGTCGTGGTCCTGGTCGGTGGGATGTGGCTGGTCGGCGGAGACGCCCCGCCGACGCTTGGACTCCCAGCCGTCCATGATCTGGCCCTTGTGGCCGAAGGTGTGCGGGCGGAACTCTGCGGGCTTGGCGACCAGCAGGTTCTCCGCGTCCGCGAAGGTGTCCTCATTGGTGGCGACGACGCCCGCGCCGAGCATCCGGGAGGCCAGGTTGACCAGCTCGGTGAACGGAGCGCTCGGGGTGTCGGCAGTGGTCACTGACTCTCCTCAGAAGGCGGTGTCGGTTCAGGCCGTGTTGGCTCAAGAAGTGCTGCCGGACAGGGAGTTGGCGGGCCGGGTGAGCTGGCGGCCGAACGGCTCGGCGCCGGTGTCCACCTCGCGGCCGCGCAGCCAGGTGGTGCGGACGGCGCCGACCAAGGTCCGTCCCGCGTACGGGGTGACCGGGTTGCGGTGGTGCAACTCGCCCGCGCGGACGGCGAATTCGCCGTCGGGGTCGAAGGCGACCAGGTCGGCGTCGCAGCCCACCGCGATGGCACCCTTGATGCCGCCGAGGCCGACCAGCTCGGCCGGTCCGGCGGACATCCAGCGCACCACGTCGGCCAGGGTGTGGCCGCGCCGACGGGCCTCGGTCCAGACGGCCGGCAGACCCAGCTGCAGCGAGGCGATGCCGCCCCAGGCGGCCGCGAAGTCGCCACTGCCGCCGTACTCTGGCAGCAGCTTGAGGTCGGGGGTGGACGGGGAGTGGTCGGAGACGACAGCGATGAACTCGCCGTTCGCCAGGGCCTCCCAGAGCGCGTTCCGGTTGGCCTCGTCGCGGATCGGCGGGCAGCACTTGAAGGCGGTGTCGCCGTCCGGCACCTGCTCGGCCGCCAGCGTCAGGTAGTGCGGGCAGGTCTCGGCGGTCACCCGGACGCCGTCCGCGCGGGCCCGGCGCAGCAGCGGCAGCACGGCCGCCGAGGAGACGTGCAGGATGTGCACCCGGGCGCCGGTCCGACGGGAGTCAGTCTTGTGAAGCGCTTCCAGCAGGCGGGCGACGGCCGCGGTCTCCGCGTCGGCGGGGCGGGAGGCGAGGAAGTCCCGGTAGTGGACGCCGGGTCGGTGCGGCGAGGCGGCCAGCACGGCCGGGTCCTCGGCGTGGATGATCGCCAGCGCCCCGATCCGGGCCTGCTCGGCCAGCGCGGCCTCCAGATCGGCACCCTCGACGTGCGGGAACTCGTCGACGCCCGAGGGGGCGAGGAAGCTCTTGAAGCCGAACACGCCCTGCCGGTACAGGGGTTCGAGGTCCGGAACGTTGCCGGGGACGGCGCCGCCCCAGAAGCCGAGGTCGACCCAGGCCTGGCCCTCGGCGGTCTTCCGCTTGGCGGCCAGCCCCGCCACCGTGGTGGTGGGCGGGATCGAGTTGAGCGGCATGTCGATGATCGTGGTGACGCCGCCGGCCGCGGCCGCCCGGGTGGCGGTGGCGAAGCCCTCCCACTCGGTGCGGCCGGGCTCGTTGACGTGCACGTGGGTGTCGACCAGGCCGGGCAGCAGGGCGGTGCCGCCGAGGTCGACGAGCTCGCCGTCGCCGACCGTGAGCGAGCCGTGCGCGGCGACCTGCTCGATCTTCCCGTCCCGGACCAGCACGTCCGCGGGGCGCTCGCCGTCGGGCAGCACCACCCGGCGGGAGCGGATCACCGCTGGCTGGCTGACAGGCATGGGGGACCTCCGAAACCTGGGAGTTGGGGGTGGCGGAACACGGGTGGAGGCGAAGGATTGCCGGGAGCCTAGGCCCGCCTTCAACAAAACGTCAATGGAGGAACGCACGAGGGCTCAGCCCGGCAGCAGCTCTTCGGCCAACCGCTCCCCCGCCACCTCGGCCAGCTCACCGGCCCTGGTCAGGCTGTCCCCCGGCTGCTCGGCCAGATCGGTGAGGGCGATCGCGAGGGTGAACCCGGCCGCGCGCCACTCGGGCTCGGAGAGCTCCAACCGGCCCGCCACAGCGGCCACCCGAACCCCCGCCCGGGCAGCCGCCGCGGCGACTCCGGCGGGGGCCTTGCCGTGGAGCGTCTGCGCGTCCAGGCAGCCCTCGCCGGTCACGACGAGGCGTGCCCCACGCACGGCCTCGTCGAAACCCAGCAGTTCGAGCAGCAGCTCGATACCGGGTCGCATGGTGGCGCCGAGCAGGGCGAGCGCGGCGAAGCCCACCCCACCCGCGGCCCCGGCGCCGGGGGCCTCCCGTACGTCGCGGCCGGTGACCGCGGCGACCTGGTCGGCGAAGCGGGTCAGACCCTCCTCCAGGACCACCAGGTCGGCCCCGTCGGCGCCCTTCTGCGGGCCGTAGACGGCGGTGGCGCCGCGCGGGCCGAGCAGCGGGTTGTCCACGTCGCAGGCGACCACGATCTCGACGCCGGTCAGCAACTCGGCCAGCCGGCCGGGCTCGATCCGGTCGAGCTTGCGCAACGCGGCCCCGCCGGGCGGCAGTTCGGTGCCGTCGGAGTCCAGGAGGCTGACCCCGAGCGCCTGCACCATGCCGGCGCCGCCGTCGGTGCTGGCGCTGCCGCCGAGGCCCAGCACGATCCGCTTGGCGCCCAGCGAGACCGCCCGGCCGATCAGCTGGCCGACCCCGTAGGAGCCGGCCGCGAGTGGCGCGGTCCGGCCACCGGGGAGCCGGGCGAGGCCGGAGGCCTGGGCCAGCTCGACCACGGCGGTGTCGCCGCGGACGGCCAGCGCGGCGTCCACCGGCAGGCCGGTCGGGCCAGCCACCTTGGCCGGGACGCGGGTGAATCCGGCCGCGAGCGCGGCGGCCAGGGTGCCCTCGCCGCCGTCGGCGACGGGCAGTTCGCGCACCTCGGTGCCGGGCGCGGCGTGCCGGATGCCGGCGGCGATCCGGGCGGCGGCCTCGGCCCCCTCCAGGGTGCCCTTGAACTTGTCCGGAGCTACGACCACATGGCCCTGGTGGGGGGTGGGGGGCATGGTGTGGTCCTCACTTCCGTACGGGTATGACGGTGGTTCGACAAGCATGTGTCCGGTGGCCCGGGGGATGCGACCCCCCGCGCGGGTGGCGCACGCCCGCACGGGCGGTGCGACCCCCTCCCCGCCGTTCCCCTCGTCCCGCTTCCGACGTACGAGGGGCTCCCCTCGGCGGGGAGGGGGCCAGGCAATGCGCACTGGGCACGACCGAAGTGCCCCCAGGGAGGGTGCACGCATCACCGGCTGGATCGACCGGCGGGCGGGCGGATGAGCCCCGGCCCGCACGCCGGTCGGGTCCGGCCTCCTGGCGGCGCGGGCACGACCGGATCAGGTACACGCCACCAGGAGGAGTTCAGGGCCGGGGGCTCCGCTCGGGAGCCCCCAGGGTGTTACTTACCTCGCGGCCGGAGAGCCTCTCGACGCCGCGCAGCAGCGCCGAGTGGTCCAGCGAGCCGTCGCCGTTGGCCCGGGCGGAGGCGACCAGCTGGGCCACCACGGCGCCGACCGGCAGGGCGGCGCCCACCGCACGGGCGGCGTCGGTGACGATGCCCATGTCCTTGTGGTGCAGGTCGATCCGGAAGCCGGGGGCGAACTCGCGGTTGAGCATGTTCGCCTTCTTGCGGTTGAGCACGGTCGAGCCGGCCAGGCCGCCGCCGAGCACGTCCAGCGCGGCGGCGAGGTCGACACCGGCGTTCTCCAGGAACACCACGGCCTCGGCGAGCACCTGGATGTTGACCGCGACGATCAGCTGGTTGGCGGCCTTGACGGTCTGGCCGGCGCCAGCCGGACCGACGTGGACGACCGTGGTGCCCAGCGCGCCGAACAGCGGCTCGGCCTCGGCGAAGTCCTCCGCCGCACCGCCGACCATGATCGACAGGACCGCCTCCACCGCACCGGCCTCGCCGCCGGAGACCGGGGCGTCCAGGGCACGCACGCCCTTCTCCTGGGCGGCCTTGCCGACCTTGACGGAGGTCTGCGGGGTGATCGAGGACATGTCGATCACCAGGGTGCCGGCCTTGACGTTCTCCAGGACGCCGCCCTCGCCGAGGATGACCGCCTCGACGTGCGGGTCGGCCGGGACCATGGTGATGACGACCTCGGCGTCCTTCACCGCGTCCGCGATGCTGGCGGCGCCCTGGCCGCCGGCCGCGACGACGGCGTCGATCGAGGCCTGGGAGAGGTCGAAGCCGGTCACCTGGTGGCCGGCCTTGACCAGGTTGACGGCCATGGGCTTGCCCATGATGCCGAGGCCGACGAAGGCAATCTTGCGGGAGTCGCTCATCGCGTCGAGTTCCTTACGTGTGCGGGGTGGGCGGTGGCTTGCCGAGCGGCGGGTACGCCGCGCTGCCGGGCTGCGCGATCGGACCGCGCTACCGGGCCGCGCGCAGCTCGCGCGGCAGCCAGCC
The DNA here is from genome assembly GCF_053598235.1 of Kitasatospora sp. NPDC001159. NCBI lineage: Bacteria > Bacillati > Actinomycetota > Actinomycetes > Kitasatosporales > Streptomycetaceae > Kitasatospora > Kitasatospora sp. NPDC001159. The sequence continues at coordinate 35,843 of NZ_JBSFJV010000048.1, read as the reverse complement.
GAAGCTGTCGGCGCTGACGCCGGTGGAGGGGCGGTACTCCAGGCCGATCGGGCCGCGGTAGCCGGCGGCGCTGAGCCGGGCGAACAGGTCCTCGAAGTCCAGCTCGCCGGTGCCGGGCTCGTTGCGGCCCGGGTTGTCGGCGATCTGCACGTGGCCGATCCGGTCTGCGTAGGCGTCGATGACCGCCGCCAGGTCCTCGCCGTTCTTGGCCAGGTGGTACAGGTCGCAGAGAAACTTGGCGTTCCCCAGGCCGGTGGCGGCGTTGACCTTGTCGACCACCTCGACCGCGGCGGCTGCGGAGACCAGCGGGTAGTCCGGGGACTCGGCCTGGTTGAGGGCCTCGATCAGCAGGATCGCGCCGATCCCGTGCGCGGCCCGGGCGGCGAGCACCAGGTTCTCCAGCGCCAGCGCGTCCTGCTCGGCCGGCTCGACGCCCTCGACCCGGTTGCCGTACAGCGCGTTGAGCGCGGTGGCACCGAGCGAGGCGGCGAGCTCCGCCGCGACCGGGACGTTGGCGCGGAACCGCTCCTTCTCGGACGGGACCGAGACGGCGCCCCGGACACCCTGGCTCAGGTCGTCCAGGTAGTTGAGGCCGGTGAGCCGGACCCCCGCGTCGCTGAACGCCTTGCGGAGCGCGTCCAGTTCGGCCCGGGACGGGTTGTGCTCCGCACCGAAGGGCCACCAGAGCTCGGCGGCCGTGAAGCCGGCCGCGGCAGCCGCCGCGGGGCGCTCCAGCAGCGGGAGTTCGCTGAACAGGATCGACAGGTTGACCGTGAAGCCGTGCTTGGCGGCCGCCGTCACGTCCATCACCTCTCACTCTCTTCCTTCATCCGCAACTTCCACGATCCGGAAGAGGGATTCTGTGTGGTGGAAGCATCTCCGGCTCGCCGAATGAGTGTCAAGGGTGTCGCAACATTTTGTTGAAGCTGCCCGGAGCCGCCCTCCGGACCACCCGGGACCTGCGGACGGGTGCCCGGCCACTGCCCGCCGCCACCCCCGCTCGATACAGTGAGCACGTGCGATTGATGGTGGAGTTCACGACAGAACCGTTCGAACTGGACACGTTCCCCGAGCACGCCGCGGCGGCCCGCAAGGCCGTCGACGAGGCCGGCCTGGATGTGTCGGTCGGCCCCTTCGGGACCGGCGCCGAGGGCGAGGCCGACCAGGTCCTCACCGCGGTGACCAGGCTGCTCCGGGAGACTCTGGACGCCGGCGCGACCCGGATCTCGGTCCAGGTCAGCGTGCTGGGCGAGGAGGGCGGTACCCCGTGACCGAGCACGCGGAACACCCGCTCGCCGCGGCGGTCAAGCCGCTGCTGGACGCGGTCGGCGCGACGCCCGTCCCGCTGGACGAGGCGAAGACCGAGGACGTCGTCCTGGAGTGGGAGGGCACCCCGGCCCTGGCCGTCCGACTACCGCACCTGAGCAGTGCGCTGGACCGGCTGCTGGCCGAGATGACCCGCCAGTTCGACGGCCGACCCCTGGCCGAGCTCGACCGCGGGGAGAAGCAGCGGGTCGTCGCGCTCCTGGAGGAGCGCGGCGCCTTCACCGTCCGCCACGGGGTCGAGACGGTCGCCTCGGCGCTCGGCGTCAGCCGCTTCACCGTGTACAACTACCTCAACCGCCAGGACGGCACGAAGTCCCCCTGAGGCCCGGGACCCCTCCCGGGCGAGCCCGGAAAGCGGCCCGCCGAACGAGTGACCCCGCCGCTGTGGACAGTCTGGATCGACCCACGGCGGGGCACACTTGGCGAATCGCACACGAAAGGGCCCCGCATCGCGGGCCGGTTCAAACCGTAACCACCAACCGTTCAACAAACTGTTGACGACTGGGTGAGGTCGATCTAGCTTTTCCGGGTGGCACCACTCTTCAGGAGGTCCACTCGTGACCAACCACCCCCACGCCCTTGACGCCCTGGCCGCGGCCGATGCCGCGGAGCTGGAAGAGCTCCTGCTGGAGGTATGCTCCAGCCCCCGTTGGGCCGCCGCCGTCGCGGAGGCCCAGCCCTGGTCCAGTCGGGAGGCCCTGCTCGCCGCCAACGCGGCGGCGATGGCCGCACTGACCGCCGCGGACCTGCGCGACGCGATGGCCGGCCACGCCCGGATCGGCCAGCCCAAGGCGGGCGACGCCACCTCCGAGCGCGAGCAGGCCGGCATCCAGGGCGTGGACCAAGCGGTCCTCGACGAACTGCACCGGGCCAACACCGCCTACGAGGCCAAGTTCGGCCATGTGTTCCTGATCTGCGCGACCGGCCGCACCGCGGTCACCATGCTCGCCGCCCTGCGCGAGCGCTATCCCAACGACCCCGCCACCGAGGCGGAGATCGTCCGGGGCGAGCTGCGCAAGATCAACGACATCCGGCTCAGCCGCCTCCTCGACGCGGCTTGACGCGTCGTCAAGAATGCTCCATGAGGCGGCGCGTGTGTCGCCCGGATGTCGCACCTCGCCCGAGAACCGACGCATCATCACCTCTGCCATCAGTAAGGTCACTTCACCCATGACTGGCATCTCCACCCACGTGCTCGACACCAGCCTCGGCCGCCCGGCCGAGGGTGTCCCGGTCGAGCTCGCACTGCACACCGAGGGTGGCTGGCAGGTGCTCGGCACCTCCGCCACGGACTCCGACGGCCGGGTCAAGGACCTGCCGGCCGTGGAGGCGGGCTCGGTCGTACGGCTGCTCTTCGACACCGGCGCCCACTACGCGCGCGAGTCCACGGAGCCGCCGTTCTTCCCCGAGGTCTCGATCGTCTTCACGGTCGCGCCCGCGCAGCAGCACTACCACGTGCCGCTGCTGCTGAACCCGTTCGGATACTCGGTCTACCGCGGAAGCCAGTAGACCGCCCTGGAAGCTTAGGAGCCTGTCATGGCCCACGTGCTCGGTCAGAACCAGTACGGCAAGGCGGAGAACCGCATCGTCCGGGTCTACCGCGACTCCACCCGCCACGAGATCAAGGACCTGAACGTCTCGGTCTCCCTCCAGGGCGAGTTCGAGGACGTCCACCTCACCGGGTCGAACGCCAACTGCCTTCCCACCGACACCACCAAGAACACCGTCTACGCCTTCGCCAAGGAGTACGGGATCGAGTCCGCCGAGGCCTTCGGCATCATCCTGGCCCGGCACTTCGTCGACAACACCGAGCGCGGAGTCGTGCACAGCGCCCGGATCCGGATCGAGGAGTACAGCTGGGACCGGATCAAGACACCGGACAGCTCGGCCCGCTTCATCGGCTCGGAGGAGGTCGGCCATTCCTTCGTCCGCAACGGTCAGGAGACCCGCACCACCGAGGTCGTCTACGACGGTGAGCAGGTCCAGGTCATCTCCGGCCTCAAGGACCTCATCGTCATGAACTCCACCAACTCGGAGTTCTGGGGCTACATCAAGGACAAGTACACCACCCTGCAGGAGGCGTACGACCGCATCCTCGCCACCCAGGTCACCGCCCGCTGGAAGTACGGCTACAGCGGCCGGGACGGCGAGGCCCAGCCCAACTGGAACCGCTCATACACCCACGTGAAGCGGCACATGCTGGAGGCGTTCGCCGAGACCTACTCCTACTCGCTGCAGCAGACCCTGCACGCGATGGGCACCCGGGTCCTCAACAACCGCGCCGAGGTGGACGAGGTACGCCTCGAACTGCCCAACAAGCACCACTTCCTCGTCGACCTGGAGCCCTTCGGCCTCAAGAACGAGAACGAGGTCTACTACGCCGCGGACCGCATGTACGGCCTGATCGAGGGCACCGTGCACCGCGAGGGCGTCGTCCCGGTCATCCCGGTCGCCTGACCTTCCCCGCCCCCGGCCGCGTGGACTCCGCCCGGAGTCGCCGTACCCCCCCGGCCCGCACCGGCCGGTCGAGTCCGGGCGGACCGCACCACCCGCACCACCTGTTTCTCCACCCCCACCAACCGGAGTTCGTGTCTGCCTCGCGGCGGCCGGCCCGGGGCACTGGAGAAGCGCCCCGAGGGATCCTTGCTCCGCCGTCCCGCCCTCGGGGGATCTCCAGCGCCACGGGCGCGCCGGGAGCCACGGGCACAAGAGGGGCTCGACATGGCGCCCAGCAACGCCAGCAGTTCAGACGGCGGTTCCACCCCAGCAAGAAACCCAGGCCCGGACGGCACGTCACACCGCCTCCCCGGCAAGCCGTCCGGGTCCGGTACCCACCCCGTGGACGAGGTACTGCCCCCGATGAAGCTGTTCTCCACCGGGCTCCAGCACGTCGCCGCGATGTACGCGGGGGTCGTCGCACCCCCGCTCATCGTCGGCGCCGGCGTCGGGCTCACCGCCGCCGGCCTCGCCCTGCTCATCTCGGCCAGCCTGTTCACCGCCGGACTGGCCACCCTGCTCCAGACCCTCGGCGTCTGGAAGATCGGCGCGCGGCTGCCGTTCGTGAACGGCGTCTCGTTCGCGGGCGTCGCGCCCATGATCGCGATAGCGAACGAACACGGACCGAGGACCGCCCTCCCGGTGATCTTCGGAGCGGTGATCGTCGCGGGGATCCTGTGCTTCCTCGCGGCGCCGTACTTCTGCAAGCTCATCCGGTTCTTCCCCCCGGTCGTCCAGGGCACCGTGATCACCCTCATCGGGGTGTCCCTGCTCCCCGTGGCGGTGAACTGGGCGCGCGGCGGCTCGCCGAGCGCCCCCGGGTTCGGCTCCATGCGGGCCATCGGCCTCGCCGCGATCACCCTCGCCGCGGTGGTGCTCTGCAACCGGCTGCTGCGCGGCTTCTGGCAGCAGCTGTCCCTGCTCGTCGGTTTGGCGTTCGGCACCCTGATCGCCTTCCCGCTGGGGTTGGCCGACTTCGGCGCGGTCAGGGAGGCGAAGGTCTTCGCCCTCCCGTCCCCGTTCCACTTCGGCGCTCCGATGTTCGACGCTGCCGCGATCGTCTCGCTCTGCATCGTCATGCTGGTCTCGATGACCGAGTCCACCGCCGACATGCTCGCGCTCGGCAGGATCGTGGAGCGCGAGGCCGACGAACCCACGCTCGCCGCCGGCCTGCGGGCCGACGGACTGGCCACCGCGCTCAGCCCCGTCTTCAACGGCTTCGCCGCCAGCGCCTTCGCCCAGAACATCGGGCTGGTGGCGCTGACGAAGATCCGCAGCCGCTTCGTGGTCGCGGCCGGCGGCGGCATCCTGATCCTGCTGGGGCTCTTCCCCGTGCTCGGTTCGGTCGTCTCCCTGGTGCCGCAGCCCGTGCTCGGCGGGGCCGGGATCGTGCTCTTCGGCACGGTCGCGGCGAGCGGGATCCGCACCCTCGCGGAGGCCGGCATGGAGTCCGGATCCAACACCATCCTGGTGTCGGTCTCGCTCGGGGTCGGGATCATCCCGATCGCCGTGCCGACCTTCTACGACTCCTTCCCGGAGGCCGTCCGGACCCTGATGCACTCGGGGATCTCGGCCGGCTGCGTGATGGCCGTCCTGCTCAACCTGCTCTTCCACCACGTCGGAGCCGCCCGCCGGACCAGATCCGGCCAGACCTCCGACGCGACGGTGCCGACGGCGACACCGTCCTGACCGGTCCGGGCAGGGGCGCGCACCCGCCGGTACGCGCCCATCCCGGCCCTCCCCCCATAGGAGTGACACCATGGCAGTCCAGCCCCCGCCCGCCGACCAGCGGATCGTGATCGAGAACGTCGCGATCGCCACCGTCGACGCCGCCGACACCGAGTACGCCCGAGGCCACGTGGTCATCCTCGGCAACGAGATCGAATCCGTCGGCAACGGCCCCGCCCCGGCGTGGCTGGACAACGTGGTGCGCCGGATCAACGGCGAGGGCCACCTGCTCACCCCGGGCCTGGTCAACACCCACCACCACTTCTACCAGTGGATCACCCGCGGCCTCGCCCAGGACGACATCCTGTTCGACTGGCTGGTCGCCCTCTACCCGACCTGGGCGCGGATCGACGAGAAGCTCGTGCACGCCGCCAGCCAGGGCTCGGCCGCCGCCCTGCTCAAGTCCGGCTGCACCACCGCCTCGGACCACCACTACGTCTTCCCCAAGGACGGCGGCGACGTCCTCGGCGCCTCCATCGAGGCCGTCCAGGAGCTCGGCCTGCGCTTCACCGCGCTGCGCGGCTCGATGGACCGCAGCAAGAAGGACGGCGGGCTGCCGCCGGACCACGCGGTCGAGGAGCTCGACGACATCCTGGCCGCCTCCGAATCCGCCGTGGACCGCTACCACGACTCCTCCTTCGGCTCGATGCTGCACGTCGCGCTGGCGCCCTGTTCGCCGTTCTCGGTCTCCACCGACCTGCTGCGCCAGTCCGCCGAACTCGCCCGCCGCAAGGGCGTACGGCTGCACACCCACGGCTCGGAGACGGCCGAGGAGGAACAGTTCTGCAAGGAGCTGTTCGGCATGGGGCCGACCGACTACTTCGAGTCCGTGGGCTGGCTCGGCGAGGACGTCTGGATGGCGCACTGCGTCCACATGAACGACTCCGACATCGCCAAGTTCGCCGAGACCGGCACCGGCGTCGCGCACTGCCCGTCCTCCAACGCCCGGCTGGCCGCCGGAATCGCCCGGGTGCCCGACATGCTCAAGGCCGGCGTGCCGGTCGGGCTGGGCGTGGACGGCACCGCCTCCAACGAGTCCGGCGAGCTGGGGACGGAGCTGCGCAACGCGCTGCTGATCAATCGGCTGCACGGCTACCCGACCGCCCTCACCGGGCGCCAGGCGCTGCGGCTGGGCACCATGGGCGGCGCCCGGGTGCTCGGGCGGCAGGACGAGATCGGCTCGATCGAGGTCGGCAAGCTCGCCGACCTGGCGCTGTGGAAGATCGACGGGATCATGCACTCCTCGATCGCCGACCCGGTCGCAGCCCTCACCTTCGGCGCGTTGCCGCCGCTGGCGGTGCTGTTCGTCAACGGCAACGCCGTGGTCGAGAAGGGCGAGCTGACCACCGTCAACGAGGACCGGATCGCTCGTGCCTGCGCCCGCGCGGCCAAGGAGCTGGCCTCCCGGCCGGTCTGACGCTCCAGTAGCTCCGGGGCCGCCCAGGGACGGTGCGTGACCCGGACTCCGTACGCCCGGCCGGGTGTGCGGACCGTAGCCCCGAACCCACGGCGAGGGTTCGGGGCTACGCGCTTTCGGGGGGCGGGCGGGCGGCTGACGGCTGACAGCGTTCAGCGAACGGATAACAGATGACAGATGACAGATGACGAAAGTCGTCATCCGTCACCTGTTCGCTGTTGAGTGTTCAGGCGGTGCGGCCGAGTGTGGCCAGGTAGGCGCGCCAGCCCCCGTGGTGGGTGATCTCGCGGTGCACGCCGCGCTCGACCTCGCCGCGCGCGAGCAGCATGGACAGGCACGCGGAGCCGTCCTCCAGTTCGATCACGCCGAGCTCCAACTCCCGGGGCTCGCCGGGCAGGATGACGTCCTTCAGGTGCGCCAGGGTGATCTCGTACAGTTCGCCCTCGATCGCGGTGTCCACGGTGGCGTCGTACAGGAGCCCGGGGCAAACGTCGTCGATGGAGAAGAAGCGGTAACCGGGGGCGGTACGGGCCGGGCCGATCAGCGAGTCGGCGACCTTGGCATGGAACGGGCCGCCGACCATGGCCTGACCGTTGAAGAAGATGCGAACCATACGTGGACTCCTCGTAAAAACGCCGTTCCGCACGGCGACGAGAGGACTGGTGGACGTCGTCGCCGTACGGAACGGAGCAAAGGGGCGGGGAACTGCTACAGCCCGGCAGGCGGCAGCGGCGGCGCCTGCGGATAGATTGGTGCTCAGCCCAGCAGGGGAAGTGCGGGGAGCGTCAGGAAGTCCGCGAACTCCTCGGCCAGGGCGACCTGTTCGAAGAGCTGGGCGGCCTCGCGCCAGCGGCCGGCGGCGTAGGCCTCGGCGCCCAGCGCGGCGCGGAGTTCGGTCAGCTCCGCGGCGACCAGGGTACGGACCAGCTCGGCGGTGGCCTCCTCGCCGGTGTCGGACAGCACGACCCCGTTGTGGATCCACTGCCAGATCTGCGAGCGGGAGATCTCGGCGGTGGCGGCGTCCTCCATCATGTTGAAGATGCCGACCGCGCCGAGGCCGCGCAGCCACGCCTCGATGTAGCGGATGCCGACCTGGACGGCGTTGTGCAGCCCGACGCGGGTGCAGGTGCCCCCGGCGCCCGCGATGTCGAGCAGTTCGGCCGCGGTGACCGGCTCGGACGGCCCCGGGTTGTCCTTCTGGTTGGGGCGCTCGCCGAGCACCGCGTCGAAGGAGGCGCGGGCGACCGGCACCAGGTCCGGGTGGGCGACCCAGGAGCCGTCGAAGCCGTTGCCGGCCTCGCGGTCCTTGTCCGCCTTGACCTTCTCCAGCGCGGCGGCGTTGACCTCCGGGTCCTTGCGGCTGGGGATGAACGCGGCCATGCCGCCGATCGCGTGGGCGCCGCGCTTGTGGCAGGTCCGCACCAGCAGCCGGGTGTACGCGGCCATGAACGGCGAGGCCATGGTGACGCTGTTGCGGTCCGGCAGGATGTAGTGCTCGCCGGCGTCGCGGAAGTTCTTGACGATCGAGAACAGGTAGTCCCAGCGCCCGGCGTTGAGCCCGGCCGCGTGGTCGCGCAGCTCGTAGAGGATCTCGTCCATCTCGAAGGCCGCGGTGATGGTCTCGATCAGCACGGTGGCGCGGACGGTGCCGTGCGGGATACCGAGTTCGGCCTGGGCGTGGGTAAAGACGTCGTTCCACAGCCGGGCTTCGAGGTGGCTCTCGGTCTTCGGCAGGTAGAAGTACGGGCCGGAGTTGGGGTCCTCGGCGCCCTTGGCGAGCAGCCGGGCGGCGTTGTGGAAGAAGTACAGGCCGAAGTCGACGAACGCGCCGGCCACCGGGACGCCGTCGACCAGCAGGTGGTTCTCGTCCAGGTGCCAGCCGCGCGGGCGGACCACGACGGTGGCGAGTTCGGCAGCGGGCTTGAGGGTGTAGGCCTTGCCGGCCGCGCTGGTGAAGTCGATCCGGCCTTCGAACGCGTCGATCAGGTTGACCTGGCCGCTGACCACGTTCTCCCAGGTCGGGGAGGTGGCGTCCTCGAAGTCCGCGAGCCAGATCCTCGCCCCGGAGTTGAGCGCGTTGATGACCATCTTGCGGTCGGTGGGGCCGGTGATCTCGACCCGGCGGTCCTGGAGGGCGCGCGGCGCCTCGGCGACCTTCCAGTCGTCGGCCCGGACGTCGGCGGTCTCCGGGAGGAAGTCCAGCGTGCCGGTGCGGGCGATCTCGGCGCGGCGGGCCCTCCGCCTGGCCAGGAGCTCCTGCCGGCGGCCCTCGAACGCGCGATGGAGGCCGACGACGAAGGCGACCGCCTCCGGAGTGAGCACCTCCTCCGCCCGGTGGACGCGCGGACCGGCGACAGTGACGACCGGAGCGGCGGGGGAGGCGCCGACGGGCCCCTGATCTGCAGCCATGAGCAGGACACTCCTAAGACGGTTGAGCCTGGCGAAGGGAGCTCCGGTGGGAACTTCCTTGGGAACTTCCTCGATCGGAACCCGCTTGTCGGCGGGTTCGATTCTGTAAGGTGGAGACTAGTTTCCGCGATACAGAATTTCAACGGTTTGTTGAAGAGGTCGCCGGGACTCTACTCCTCCCCGACAGCGAAGGGAACGCCGGTGGTTGCGACCCCCGACACAGCATCGACGACAGGCGCCGACCGCGCGAGCGGCGGCGTGCAGTCCGTCGAGCGCGCCTTCCAACTCCTGGAGGCGCTGGCCGACTCCGGCGGCGTGGCCACGCTCAGCGAGCTCTCCACCAGTTCCGGCCTCCCGATGCCGACCATCCACCGACTGGTTCGTACCCTCGTCCAGCAGGGCTATGTCCGCCAGGACACCGCGCGCCGCTACACCCTCGGCCCCCGACTGATCCGCCTCGGCGAGACCGCCGGCCGCCTGCTCGGCAGCTGGGCCCGCCCGTACCTGGCCGAGCTGATGGAGGCCACCGGCGAGACGGCCAACCTGGCGGTACTGGAGGGCGGCGAGGTGGTGTACGTCGGGCAGGTGCAGTCGCGGCGCTCGATGCGGATGTTCACCGAGGTCGGACGGCGGGTTCAGCCGCACTGCACCGGCGTCGGCAAGGCGCTGCTCGCCCAGCTCCCGGAGGACGAGGCGCGCGCGGTCCTGGGCCCCGACCCGCTGCCCGCGCACACCGAGTACACGGTCACCGACCCGCAGGAACTGATGGGTCAGCTCGCCGAGGCGCGCGAGCGCGGCTACGTGGTGGACGACCAGGAGCAGGAGATCGGCGTCCGCTGCATCGCGCTGGCCGTCCCGGGCGCGCCGACGCCCACCGCGCTCTCGGTGTCCGGCCCGGAGGCCCGCATCCGGGCGCTGGAGGAGCAGGCAGGCGCCTCCGCGCTGGTACCGGTGATGCGCCAGATCGCGACCCGGCTCGGGCAGGTCCTTACGCCCTGACACCACGTCAACCACTCTGCTGAGCGTGGGAGGTGGGCCACCCCGCCGCCCGGGAGCGCTGCGAGGAGGAGGGCGGCGATGGCCGGCAGGACGGCGGAGAGTGCGGCCGGGGCGCTTCGCGCGGGGGCGCTGCGTGTGGGGGTGCGTCTCCTGGGCGTGGACGGTAGGACCGGTGTGCGGTCGGCGCCCATGTGCCGGTCGCACACCGCGACCGGTGGCGCGGTGGCGGCCCGTACCGTGGCGACCGGGCCGCCCGAGTCCGCCCGGTCGGATAAATTGGAAGCCTGGCATTTTCCGCGGTGCACAAGTGCGCCGAGCCCGATCCGCCCGACCTGCCCGACCTGCACCTCCCCGCCCGTCCCGTACGGTCCGTCCACGCTCCAGAGAAGAGGTCCCGCCCCACCATGACCGCGTCCCTGCCCGCCTTCGCCGGCCGTACCTACCTCTTCCGGGCCGACAACGGCGCGGCCTTCCGCAACACCTACTCGGCCGACGGCAGGCGGCTGCGCTGGGAGGGCCTCGGCGAGTCGGCGGGCCAGTGGGAGGACGTGCTGCTGCACGTCGCCGAGGTCGCGCCGGAGATCTACTTCGTCAGCTGGACGGAGCAGAGCGGGATCACCGTCAGCCATGTGATGGACCTCAACAAGCTGACCGTAAGGGCCTTCTGGACCTTCGAGGGCGAGGGCGGCCGGGTCGGTCAGCTGCACACCGGGACGCTGGAGCGGGTGGCCTGAGGCGCTTCCTGAACGTGAACTGAACCCCCGGGGCCGTGGCTCCGGGGGTTCAGTTCTGTCTCAGGTTCTTCGGGTCGTCGGGTCTGCCCGGCCCGGTGCGGGCGTCAGACGGTCTGGTTCGGCACCTTGAGGTGGTCGGACAGCCATTCCAGCGAGGAGGGCAGCAGCGCGCTCCAGGTCTCGAAGTTGTGGCCGCCCTTCTCCAGCATGCTGTAGGAGACCTTCATCGGGCTCTGCGCCGCGTCGATGAAGGCCTCGGTGTCCTGCTTGTAGTTGCCGTCGCCCTTCTTGGTGCCGGCCAGCAGCACGGAGATCTTCGGCTGGGGCAGGTTCTTCAGGCGCCACATCAGGTTGGCCTCGTCACGGCGCCGCTTGCTGCCGCCGAAGAGGTCGCCGGTGGTCGGGTCGTCGGCGGCGTCGTAGTACGCGGACAGGGCGACGGCGGTCGGGAAGACGTCCGGGTGGCGCATGGCCAGCTTGAGCGCGCAGTAGCCGCCGGTGGAGTTGCCCATGAAGGCCCAGGCCTGCGGGTCGGTGGAGACCCGGAAGCTGGCCTGGATCGCCGAGGGGACGTCCTTGGCGAAGTAGGTGTCGGACTGGGCGCCGCCCGGGATGTCCTCGCACTCGGTGTCCTGCGGCAGGGCGGGCGAGGGGCGCATCAGGACCATGACGGTCGGCTGCATCCTGCCCTCCTGCAGCAGCTTGAGCGCGGCACCCGGGTAGTTGAAGCGGGTGATCAGGTTCTCGGCGATCCCGGGGAAACCGGTGCTGACGATCACGGCCGGGAACTGCTTCTGCGCATATTCGGGCCGGAAGTACTGGGGCGGCAGGTAGACGTAGCCCTCGGTGGACAGCCGGCTGACCTTGCCGTCGATCCGGACCTTGCGGATCTCACCGGACCGGCTGGGCTCTCGGCCCAACGCTCCCCCGCCCTGGACCGAGGCGTGGCCGATGGTCTCGACCATGAGGCGGCCGGAGGCGTCCGCCTTGTTGTGGATCACCACCGGGCCGGTGCTGCCGGTGCCCAGCAGGTCGTCCCAACTGCTGTAGAAGGCGAAGTAGTTGTTCGCCACCAGACCGAGTGCGGCGAGCACTGTGAGCTGGGTGGCGAGCAGCGTGCCTATCCGGCCGAGCACCGCCTGCCAGGTCTTCTTGGCGAGTCTGGGCCACAGCCAGACCGTGCTGGCCGTCATCACGACGGCGATCACTACGACCAGCGCCAACACCTTGTGGCTCGTCAGACCCATGTCCTACTTGCTCCCACACCTCGAACTCCCCGCCCCCTCCGCTCAGGACATCCGAGGAGGTCACCCCGGTTCCCCCGCCGGGGCGCGCGATCACCAACCCTAGCGGGAGCTGGGAGAAAGCTGATGATCGGCCGAGGGTCGGCCCGCCCGTACTCCCCGCCGGCCCGCTCCCAGAACCCAGCCCCCGGCACCGGCACCGAGCTGCGCATCGACGGCGGCACCCACGTCGCGCGTGCTCGGGCCGGTCGGTCCAGCGGTTTCGCCATCAGCAGTTCGCGGGTGACCCCGTCGGCGAGCAGTTCGCCGGGCACCGCGAGTACGGCGAGGCGCAGCGTGCTGGCGCCGGTGGCCCGGGCCCAGCCCTCGACCTCCTCGGCCGACCGAGCGGCGTCAGCCGGTTCCGGCCTGGGCGTGCCGTCCGTTCGGCACCGCGCCCTGCCGGGCGTCGCGGCGGGCGGCGAGGGCGTTGCCCACCGCGGCGACGGCGGCGCCGACCAGCAGGAAGGCCACCGTTATCAGGAAGCACGCCCCCGCGACCCGGCGGTAGCCGCCGTGCCGGGCGGGGTCGAGGAAGGGGTACGGGTACCAGTCGACGGCGTGGCCGCGGGTCAGTGCGTACGCCAGGTAGACCAGCGGGAACGCCATCCAGCTGAACACCACCGCCGGGCGGATGCGCTGGGCGGGCGGGTCGATCAACCAGTCGGCGAGCACGACCAGCGGCATCGCGCGGTGGACCACGTCCGCCACCCACGGGATCACCAGCAGGTCCGGGTAGTTCGCCAGCGTCGTGCCGTAGACCAGACCGGTGACCGCCAGGTAGAGCACCACCGCCCCGCGCACCTCGTCCGGCACGGGCCGGCGCCCGGTCAGCCCGGCCCAGCCGCTGTAGCCCAGGACGGCCATCCCGGCGAGGTTGCTGAGGTTGGTGAAGTAGCTGAAGTAGTTCACGATCCCCGTCGCGTCGGTCGCCGCGTGGTAGCCGGCGAAGCAGAGCGCGACGGCGAGGAAGAGCGCGACGGCGAGCCGGGCGGGTGCGAGCCACGAGTGCATCGTCGGGCCGCCTCTCTGGGGCGTGGTCCGGCAGGGGCTACTCGGATTCAAACCCCGGCGGGCGCACTCGGCCACAGGAACGGGCACGGCGGGGACGCGCTCAGGGGGGTGCGCCAGTCGACGGCCAGGGCGACGGCCGGGTTGGCGACCAGCAGCCGCTCGGGCAGCTCGGGCCCGTGGCTGCGGGCCAGCCGCGGGGCGAGGTCGGTGAGCAGCCGGGCGGGGCCGCCGACCTCGCGGGCCGTGCGGGTGGTGGTGTCGGCACCGAGCAGCAGCCGGTCGGCGTGGCCTGCCTCGACCAGGTCGGCGATCACGTCGAAGGCCTGGAGGTCGGCGGGGTGACCGATCCGGGAGGGGCTGTCCAGGGCGAGGAAGACGCCCTCGGCGGCGAGGCCGCGGTGCACGGTCCGGTCGGTGAAGCGGGTGAGGTGACCGAGGATGATCCGGTCGGGGCGGACTCCGTGCCCGCCGTGGAGCCGGCGCAGGACGCCGTACGGGTCGCCGTCGGGTTCCAGGTGGACGGCGATCGGGGCGCCGGTGGCGTGGTGCGCCTCGGCGGCCGCGGCCGTGGTCCAGCGGGCGTGCCGGGTGCTGGGGCCCGCGTCGTCGGCGATCTTGATCAGGCCGGCGCGGACGCCCTCGGGCGCGCCGGGGAGTCCGGCGGTGAGCTCGGTGACGAAGCGCTCGGCTAGGTCGGCGTACGGGGCGGGGCGTTCGGACACCTGGTCGCCGAGGGTCGGGAAGCGGCCGCGGGCGTAGTGGGCCGTCTGGTGCGCGCCGGTGGCGGCGACGACATGGACGCCGGTCGTGCGGGACAACTCGGCGAGGGAGTCCGCGCCGCGGCCCAGGCCCCACGGGGTCCACTGGACGAGGGTGCGGCCGCCGGCGGCGGCATAGGCGCGCAGGACGTCCTCGGCGGCGGCCGGGTCGTCCAGCTCCTGGCCGGGGAAGCGGGGACTGCGGATGAAGAGGTGGTCGTGGGAGTCGGTGACGCCCAGCTCGGCGGGGGCGAGGTCGCCCAGGACGGTCCGTACCGTGCGGGCGGCGGTGGGCGTGGTGGTCATGCGCGGGCCTCGGCCGGGGCGTCGGATCGGGCTTCGGCTTCGGCCTGGTTGTCGGCGGCCGCGAAGGTGGCGGTGGCGACGCGGAGGCCGGCCAGGGCCCTGGGGACGCCGACGTAGGGCGCGAGGTGGACCAGGACCTCGGTGATCTCCCCCCTCGTCATCCCGATCCGCAGGCTGTTGCGCACGTGGTCGGCGAGCTGGGGCTCGACCCCGCCGAGAGCGGTGAGCGCGGCCAGGTTGGCGATCTGGCGGTCGCGCAGGGCGAGGCCGGGGCGCTGGTAGGTACCCCCGAAGAGGCTGGTGACGATCCAGTCGGGGAAGCCGGGGGCGAGGCCGTCCAGACCGCCCAGGGTCGCGGCGGCGACCGGGCCGGCCAGGTCGGCGAGCAGGGCGTAGCCGGCTTCGCGGTCGAGCGTGGCGGGCGTGAGGTCGGCGGGGGTCATGGCGGGGGCCTGGGTGGCGGTCGTCGCGGTCGCGGGCATCGCGGTGGTGGTGGGCATCGCGGTGGTGGGTCCTTTCACCAGTGGCGGCCGGACGGCAGCCGGTCGAGTTCGGGGCGGGACAGGTGCAGCACCCGGTAGCGGGTGCCGGGCTCGTCCTCGGGGGCCGGGCCGTGCCAGAGGGCGAACCGCAGCAGCTCCCAGCGGCTCGGGTCCACGGCAACGGCGGCCGTGTGCAGGGCGGGGTGCGTGGGGAGTTCGGCGAGTGCCCGCTCGACGGCCTCGGCGGGGTCGGCGGTCTCCGGGAGCCGTACGGTCGCCCGGGTGGCGCTGGTCGGGGCCTCGGCCCGGGAGCCCTCGGCGAGTCCGGCGCCGAGCCAGTGCCGGACCGCGGGGCGGCCGAAGTCGTTGCTCAGGCCGCGGAAGCCCGGGCCCCAGAGGAAGCTGTTCATGCCCTCGGCGGTGTGCCAGAGGTAGAACGGCGCGTACTGGTTGACCGGCGAGCCGTCCTGGCCGCGCTCGCGGACCAGGTAGGCCTTGAGGCCGAGGCCCGGGTAGGCGTCGAGCAGGTGACCCTTGTCGGCGACGCGTTTGCGGATGATGCCCATGTCGTAGTCGGCGGGGAGGGTGATCTCGTACTGCATGGCGTGCACGGCGGGACTCCTCGTCCTGGTCTTCGGGTGGACTTCGGGCTGTTCGGGCTCCAGTCCGTCGTGGCCGTCCGGCTTCAGGCCCGGCGGTGGGCGGCGAGCAGGCCGAGTGCGCCGCGCACGGCCGTTTCGAAGGGCTCGGCGCTGTTCGAGGCTCGGGCCAGTACGTAACCGCCCTGGACGACGGCGACCACGGCGGCGGCGGTGTCCGCCGGGTCCAGGCCGGGGGCGAACTCGCCGCTCGTCCGGCCCTCGGCGACCAGGTCGGCGATCCGGCCGCGCAGCCAGTCGAAGGTCTCCTCGACCGGGGCGCGCAGCTGCGGGTCGGCGACGACGTCCGGGTCCTGGGCCATCCGGCCGATCCGACAGCCGCGCAGCACCTCGCGGTCGCGGTGGAGGTAGGCGGCGATGCGGTCGTAGGCGGTGCCGGGGGCGCCGAGGTCGGCCTCGACGATGCCGCGCATCTGCTCGGCACTGCGGCGCAGGGCGGCGGCGGCGAGGTCGGGCTTGCCGGTGAAGTGGTGGTACATGCTGCCCTGGCCGACCCCGGAGCGCTGCTGGATGGCCTTGGGGCTGGTGCCGACGTAGCCGCGCTCCCAGAGGAGGGCCTGGGTGCTCTCGATGAGGCGGTCCTGAGTGCTCATGTGGATCACTGTACATACCAGTAGGTACAGAGCGCCAGAAGTTTTCCTGCTCGAAGGTTCAGGCCGCCGGAATGGTTGAGGGCCGTGCGCCGCCCCCCGGCGGCCACGGCCCCTCGACCGTTCGTCATCCCCCGTGCCGCCAAAGGACATTCCGCCGCGGCTGGTGGCGCGCGTCACGTCACGCACGGCGGCAGGCGTCACGCCGGGCGAGGGATGTGCGGCGCACTGCGCGGGCAGACGGGCGCGCACGGCGGTTCGGGCTTGCCGGCCCGGCTCCCGTCACCCAAGGTCGGCACGGCGGACCGCAGTTCACGGCGGGGCGGGCCAAGGCTTGATCCGCCACTGACGGCTGGCAAGATGTCCGGCATGACCTACCTCGCCTCGGATGACCGCTATGCCTCGATGACCTACCGGAAGGCCGGCCGCAGCGGCGTTCAGCTGCCCGCCGTCTCACTCGGACTCTGGCACAACTTCGGCGACGCCCAACCGCTGGAGGTGCAGCGGGCCGTGCTGCGCCGGGCCTTCGACCGGGGCGTCACGCACTTCGACCTGGCGAACAACTACGGCCCGCCGTACGGCAGCGCGGAGCGCAACTTCGGCTACCTGTTCGCGCAGGACTTCCGGCCGTACCGCGACGAGATGTTCATCGCGACCAAAGCCGGCTGGGACATGTGGCCCGGCCCGTACGGCAACGGCGGCAGCCGCAAGTACCTGCTGGCCAGCCTGGACCAGTCGCTGGGGCGGATGGGGCTGGACTACGTCGACGTCTTCTACTCGCACCGCTACGATCCGGACACCCCGACCGAGGAGACGATGGGGGCGCTGGACAGCGCGGTCCGCTCGGGCAAGGCACTGTACGCGGCGATATCCAACTACCCGGCGGAGCAGCACCGGGAGGCGGTGGCGATCCTGCGCGAGCTGGGGACGCCGGTGCTGATGAGCCAGTCGGCGTACTCGATCCTCGACCGGTACGTGGAGGAGGGGGGCGTGCTGGACGCCGTGGGCGACACCCAGACCAGCCTGATCGCCTACTCCCCGCTTGCCCAGGGGCTGTTGACGGACCGCTACCTCTCCGGCGAGGTGCCGGCCGGTTCCCGGATGTCGGTCGGGAAGTTCCTGACCGAGGAGACGCTGACCGGGGCCAAGCTGGCGCAGCTGCGGGCGCTGGACAAGGTCGCCGAGAGGCGCGGGCAGACGCTGGCGCAGCTGGCGCTGTGCTGGGTGCTGCGGGACCCGCGGGTGGTCTCGGTGATCATCGGGGCGAGCAGCGTGGCCCAGCTGGACCAGAACCTCGACGCGCTGGCGGGCGGACCCCTGACGGCGGATGAGCTGGCGGAGATCGACCGACTGAGCCGCTGAGCCGGACGACGAACAGTCGACGGCTGACAGACTTCGAAGTCTGTCAGCCGTCGACTGTCAGCTGTCATCCGTCCCTCGTCGCGGTACCGGCGTCGGCTCCGGTCAGCCGGCCGGGACGTACTTGTAGCCGACCCGACGAACCGTCACGATCGTTTCCCGGTAGGCGGTTCCGAGCTTGCGGCGCAGCCGGGCGACGTGCACGTCGACGGTTCGCCCGTCCCCGACGTGGCCGTAGCCCCAGATCGCCGAGACCAGGTGGTCCCGGGTGTGCACTCGCTGCGGGTGCTCGGTGAGGTGGGCCAGCAGCTCGAACTCCAGGTAGGTGAGGTCGAGCAGCCGCCCGTCGACGTAGGCGTTGCGCCGCTCGGTGTCGACGGTGATCCCGCGCCCGGCCGGGCGGACCGGGCGTCCGGCAGCTGAGACGCCGCCCGAGACGGCGGGACCGGAAGCCCCCGAGGGCGGAGCCGCCGGACTCTCGGCCGGGACCAGCACCAGGTACCCGACCATCGGGTGGCCCGTCGCACCACCGGACTGCGGGCCGTACTGGGCGACCAGCCCCTGCGGCAGCACGCCCTGCGGCAGGGCGGCGACGACGGTCGCCCCCTCCGGCAGCGCGGCCAGCAGCGAGGCCGGCACCGGCGGGACGACCGCCCCGGGCTGCGGCCTGGCGGCCGGGGCGGCCGAGGGGACAGCGGCGACGGAGGGGACGGAGGGATCCGAGCGGACCGCGCGCAGGTGCGGGGTCGCGGTGGGCAGGGACAGGATGGCGGTGGAGGAGGAAGACATGGTGTGCCGCTCATTTCGCGCGTGACGGACGGGGTGGAGTCGTCTGCGCGTCGACCGGGCGCACTGCCGTTGCTGGACCGGGCCGAACCGGTGTCAGCGGGCGGAGAGCCGGGACGCGCTGGGCGAGCCCGGACACGTCTGATCGAACAGGTGCGGCTGCCGAGACGGCCAGAACGGCTCGAGGTCGAGCCGACCCTGTCGGCTGTCCGCGGCGCGGCGCGCGCGCCCGTTACACCGCCCGGTCCGCGGACCCGCGCACATCGCGGGAGCCGCCCCGGTCGGACGGGTACGGCCGACGACGCCGGGGGCAGGGCTGGGGCAGACGATGTTCAATGGTGGTTTCTCCGCGAGGCGGGGCCGGCTGGTCGGCTGCGGGCACGCCGGGAGGGCGGTCCGCTACGGCCTGGTCGACGGGGGTCGGCGGTGCGCCGGGCGGCGCCGGATGGGCCGGAACTGCCGGGGGACGTACCGGGGCGGGGTGAGGCCGTCAGCGACAACAGGCGCTGCAGGTCAGCGCGTGGTCGATGTAGCGGCGGACGGTGAGCACCGGCATGACGGGGCCGGGCTTGGCGGCGATGCGTCGCTGACTGACGGTCATCCCTGGCGCCCTCCCCTTCGTTCTGCGTGACGACGCCCCGCTGCCGGTGCGCGCCGACGGTGCCACGTCGGATCGTCGAAGGCCCGTCACCGGTCGTCAACAACCGTGCGAACGGGACGTTTCCGGCCCTCCCGACGGCATGGCCGGCGCGGCCTTCGTCCACAGAGCCTTCCACGCCCGAGCCGGTCTGGGCAACCTTCACCGCACCGAACGTCCGGGATGTGGACGAGGGAATGAGACGCCGGGTGGATGAAGGGCCCTGACCAGCGGTATCCGGCGGACGGTCAGGCCCGGGCCCTCAGGCGCGAATGTCAGGCCCGGGCGGGGGCCCGGTGGCGGAGGGCGGCGGCGTGCTCGACCAGGGCGACCAGGAGTTCCTTGCTGTCCTCCCGCAGCCGCGCGTCGCACAGCAGCACCGGGATCCCCGGGTCGAGGTCGAGCGCGTCCCGGACCTCCTCCGGGGCGAACCGCTCGGTGCCCTCGAAGCAGTTGACCGCGACCACGAACGGGATGCCGCGCTGCTCGAAGAAGTCGACCGAGGGGAAGCAGTCGGCCAGCCGCCGGGTGTCCGCGATCACCACGGCGCCGAGCGCGCCGCGCGCCAACTCGTCCCAGACGAACCAGAACCGGTCCTGCCCGGGGGTGCCGAACAGGTAGAGCGCGAGGCCGGGCCGCAGGTCGATCCGGCCGAAGTCCATGGCCACCGTGGTGGTGCGCTTCGCCTCGACGCCCGAGGTGTCGTCCACGGGACGGCCCAGCTCGCTGAGTTCCTCCTCGGTGCGCAGCGGCCGGATCTCGCTGACCGCGCCGACCAGCGTGGTCTTGCCCGCGCCGAACCCGCCCGCGACCAGGATCTTCACCGCGACGGCCGGACCGCCGCGCCAGCTCGGGTCGTTGTCGTTCCCGCGACGCTGCGGAGACGGGCTCGCAGGGGTGTGGTCAGAGCGCACGGAGTCCATTGATCACGTCTCGCAGCAGGCGCTCGTCCGGCAGCTCGGCGAGCGGAACGGGTCGGGTGACGCTGATCAGGTCGGCGTCGTAGAGGTCGCCGAGCAGGACGCGCACGACGCTGACCGGCAGGTCGGTGTAGGAGCCGAGCTCGGCGACGGACAGCGGCTCGTGGCGGCACCAGGCCAGCAGGGTCTGGTGCTCCGGGTCGAGGACGTGCGCGGGCACGGCCCCCGCGTCCGGCCCGGGGTCCTTGGCGGTGACCAGCGAGATCAGGTCGAACAGGCCCTCCTCGACCGGCCGGGTACGGCCCCGGGTCATCGAGTAGAGCCGCACCACCGGGCCGGCCTCGTCGTCGAACCAGCGGTCGTCGACCGGGGTGCGCGGCTGGAACAGGTCGACCTCGGGTTCGTCCGTGGTCGCCTGCTCCTCGCCGGTGGCCTCGGCCGAGTCCACCGGCACCTGGGGGCCGTCGAGCGCCTCGGGGCGCTCCGGCCCGTCCGCCTTCGGATCCGCCATCGGACCGCTCAGCTCCTCGGCGCGGCGGCTTCGGTGCGCGGCTCGGCGGCCATGTGCTCGCCGACCCGCTTGACCAGCAGGGCCATCTCGTAGGCGATCTGGCCGATGTCCGCCTCGGCCTCGCTCAGCACGGCCAGGCAGCTGCCGTCGCCGGCGGCCGTGATGAACAGGAAGGCCTCGTCCAGCTCGACCATGGTCTGCCGGACCCCGCCGACCTTGAAATGCCCGCCGGTGCCCTTGGCCAGGCTGTGGAACCCTGCCGCGACGGCGGCGAGGTGCTCGGCGTCCTCGCGGTCGAGGTCGCGGGAGGCACCGGTGGCCAGCCCGTCGCTGGAGAGGATCACCGCGTGCCGCAGGGCCGCGACGCGTCCCACCAGGTCGTCCAGGAGCCAGTTGAGGTCGCCGGACGGCTGCGTCGAAGTGGTCATGAATCAGTTCCTTCCGCTGGGGCGGGTGGTGCAGGTGATGCGGGTGATGCCGGTACTGCGGGCGCTTCAACTGCTTCGGGTGCTGCAAGTGTCACTGGTTGTACGGGCGGGACGGGCGCCGGGTTCCGCCGCACCGGCTGCCCGGCCGGGACACGGCGGGCGAGCGGGGCCCGGCCGGCGTCCTCGGGGGCGGGCGCGGGCAGCGCCGCCGGGGCGGGAGCCGGGCTGATCGCCCGCCGGGACAGGTCCGGCGGCTGCCAGGCGGGTACGGCCGTGGGCCGGGTGCCTGACGTGCCGGAACGATCCTGCAGGATGCGGTCCGGGGCAGTGCGGCTCTGGGCGGCGCGGTCCCGGGCGGCACGGTCGGTCGGACCGGTGGCACCGCGCCCGCGGGTGAAGCCGCGCTGGAACGAGGCGAAGGTGGCCCGGGCCTCCTCGGGCGAGCGCTCCCGGGCTTCCCGGAGCTCCCGGACCTCACCCGACTGGCCCGCCGACCCGGCCTCCCGGGCGGCGCGGCCCTCGGACCCGTTCTCACCCCGGAGCCGCTCCTTCGCCTGCTCCTTGAGTTGCGGCGCGAGGTTCGCCTGCCTGACCCGCCGGGGCAGACCGCCCTGGGTCCGGAGCGCGGCGTCCAACGGCACGGCATCCACCGGCGCGGCGTCCACGGGAACAACGGTCACGGGCGCGTCGGCCACCGGCGTGTCAGCAGCCGCCTCGTCCCGCCGGTGCCGCCCCGTTCCCGGAGCGCCCTCGACGTCCGACGCGGGTGCGGGCACCAGCACCGGTCCGCCCTTGGTCCGCGCCGCCCGGCGCGGCAGCCCGTTGGCCGTACGCCCCACCTCGGGCGCGGACGGGCGCGGCCCACCGGTCACCCGGTGGCGGCCGCCCGTACCCGCCGAGGACGTCGCGGCGGACGCCGACGCGGACGCCGAGGCCGAGACCGAGGCCGTGTCCGGCACCGCGACCAGGTCGCGCTGCCCGCGCCGCCCCGCCGCCCGCTTCGCCGGACGGCCGGACGCAACGCCCGAAGCGCCCGCAGCCCCGGAGGTCGGCGGCTCCGGCAGCCCGTCCGGCGCCTCCGCCAGCAGCTCGCGCGGGATCAGCACCACCGCCGTGGTCCCCCCGTACGGGGAGGGCCGCAGGTGCACCCGGATGCCGTGCCGCCGGGCGAGCCGGCTGACCACGAACAGTCCCAGCCGGTCGGTGTCGGCAAGGTCGAACTCCTGCTCCACGGCGAGGCGTTCGTTGATCTCGGCGAGCAACTGCTCGCTCAGCCCGAGGCCGCGGTCGTCGATCTCCAGCGCGAAGCCGTGCGCCACTACCTCACCCTGGACGGTGACTTGGGTGCTCGGCGGGGAGAACACCGCGGCGTTCTCGACGAGTTCGGCGACCAGGTGGGTCACGTCGGCGACCGCGCTGCCGAGCAGGCCGGTACCGGGGAACGGCCGGACGGCCACCCGGGCGTAGTCCTCGACCTCGCCGACCGCCGCGCGGACCACATCCACCATCCGGACCGGCTTGCGCCAAGCGCGCCCGGGCGAGCCGCCGGCGAGGATGATCAGGCCCTCGGCGTGCCGGCGCATACGGGTGGTGAGGTGGTCGACCTTGAAGAGGTCCGCCAGCTCCGCCGGGTCCTCGGTGCGGCGCTCCATGGTGTCGAGCAGGGTGAGCTGCCGGTGCAGCAGCACCTGGCTGCGCCGGGCCAGGTTGACGAACACCGCCGAGACGCCGCGCCGCAGCGCGGCCTGTTCCACGGCGGCCTCGACGGCGGCCCGCTGGACCGCGTTGATGGCCTGGCCGACCTGCCCGATCTCGGCCTGGCCGAAGTGCAGTTCGGGCGCCTCGACGGCCACGTCGACCGGCTCGCCGCGACGCAACCGCAGCATGACGGAGGGCAGCCGGGTGGTGGCCAGCTCGTTGGCCGCGTTGCGCAGGCCGATCAGCTCGCGGGCCAGGCCCCGGCCGATCCGGAAGGAGATCAAGATGGTCAGGACGACGGCGACCAGACCGACCGCGCCGGCGATGCCGCCGCTCCAGAGCGCCGCGATCGCGGTGGACCGCCCGCGCTCGTCCAGTCCGGCGGCGATCCGGGAGTTGATCGAGGAGAGGTCGCCGAGCGAACGGTCGGCGGTCTCCCGCCAGTCGTCGCCGTTGAGTGCCTGCACGACCCGGTCCGGGCCGCCGGCGCCGACGAAGTCCGCCTCGGCCCGGGCCAGCGCGCCCCAAGCCTCGCCGCCACGCAGGGCGATGTAGTCGGCCTGGTCGGCGGGTTCGAGTTCGGCGATGTAGACGGTGAACAGCGCCTGCTGGTTGTGCAGGGCGTCCAGCGCGACCTGGTACTGCTCGGCGGTGGGCTTGGTGGCGCTGGTGCGCAGGCCCTCCATGGCCGCATCCTCCTGCGAGAGGTACTCGCGGGCGCGCACCAGCTCGATCAGGATGGTTCCCTGCCGCGGGAGTTGGCCGCTCTGGCGCGCCACGTAGGCGGACCGGAAGCCGAACACCGGCCGGACCAGGTCGCTGTACTGCCCGAGCGCGAACTCCCAGTTGAGCGCAAGCCGGCCGACCTGGGCGCGCAGCGGGGTGATCTGGTCGGCGGCCGCGAGGATCTGCACCAGGCGGGCCCGCTGGGCGGCGGAGAGCTCGCCGCCGGCGCTGTCCTTGCGCTGCCGCAGCGCGGCGAGACTGCGGTCGGTGGCGGCCTTGGCGTGCTCGAAGGCGTCCCGGGCGACCGGTGAGTTCGGGTCGGCCAGCCGCTGGACGGCGGCCCGCCGCTCGTCCTGCAGGTCGCTCGCGTACTGGTCGACCGTGGCACCGTACTCCTTGTACGCACGGCTGATCGCCAACTGGTTCCAGACGTCCCCGGTGGTGGCGAGCGTCGCGTACACCCACAGGGCGGCGAGCGCGACGATGGGCACCAGGAGCAGCGCGATGATCTTCGCGCGGATCGAGCTGCTGCGCAGACGCATGGGGTCCTCGGTCGGGAAGTGCCAGGCGCGGACGGGGAGCGGAGGAAGCGGTGTGAGCTGTGCGGAGGGTTCGACGGACTTGGGCGAGTTCGGCAGGCGTGGACAGGGCGACTCGGACGGACTTTGCGGAGGTATGGGGAGGAAGCTGCGGAGGGCTCCGGGCCTCAGGTCTGCGAGACTCTACTACGCCGTGACCGCACGTTCGAGGGTCGAACCACTCCACCCCCCACCTTGCCCAGGACACGTCAGGAACCGCCCGCAATCACGGCCGCTTCGCCCCCGCCCGATGACCGGAACCGGCCCGGATCACGCCCGGATCGTCCACCGGCGACCCGAATGCCCAGGTCACGCGGCGCGCGCACCAACTCCTCAACTCCTCCCCTTCGCCTCCCCAATCGAGTCACCATCCAAGCGGACCCGTGCCGATCTCGTCGGGTCACCGTCACAACCCTGGGCAGTGACAGGACGATCCGATAGTTTCGCTCCACCCGCGCGACCGGGCGCCGCCACCCCGACGCCCGTCCGCCGGGACCGGCAGACAGCGCCGCGAGACGCGAACTGGGGAGGACTGTGCGCGAGTTCACCACCCCCGCCCCGCCCGGGCGCGAGGCCACCGGAGGACTCGCCGACTCCCTGTACGACACCGCCGAACGTACTCCCGAGCTGGTCCAGCTGTCCCGGCGGACCGGCGACGGGCGGTGGCAGGACGTCACCGCCCGCGAGTTCCGCGACCAGGTGCTCGCCCTCGCCAAGGGCCTGCTGACCCGCGGCGTGCGCTACGGCGACCGGGTCGCCCTGATGTCCCGCACCTGCTACGAGTGGACGCTGTTCGACTACGCACTCTGGTCGATCGGTGCGATCACCGTCCCGGTCTACCCCACCGCCGCGCCCGAACAGGTGCGCTGGATCCTCGCCGAGACCCAGGCAGTGGCCTGTCTGGTCGAGGACGAGGACGCGGCGATGACCGTCGGCGCGGTCTGCGATGCCCTGCCCGACCTGACCGGCATCTGGCAGCTGGACCGCGACTGCGTCGCCGCGATCACCGAGGACGGCCGGGACGTGCCCGACGCGCTGGTGCACCGCCAGCGGCTCGGCGTCGCGGCCGCCAACATCGCCACCGTCGTCTACACCTCGGGCACCACCGGCCGCCCCAAGGGCTGCCTGATCACCCACGGCAACCTGGCCGCCGAGGCCGACGCGCTGCTCGACGGCTGGGGCGAGGTCTTCCGCGACACCGGCGGCGGTCAGCCCGCCACCCTGCTGTTCCTGCCGCTCGCGCACGTCTACGGGCGGGCCGTGCAGATCGCGGCGGTCCGCGGCGGCTTCCGGATCGGCCACATCCCCGAGGTCTCCACCGACGCGCTACTACCCGCACTGGAGACCTTCCGGCCCACCTTCCTGCACGTCGTGCCGTACGTCTTCGAGAAGATCTTCCAGCAGGCCAGGCGCGCCGCCGAGGAGGCCGGACGCGGCGAACTCTTCGAGCAGGCCCGGCAGGTGGCGGTCGACTGGGCAGCCGCCCGGGAGCAGAAGGCCTTCGGCCGCGGCCCCAGCCCGGGCGCGGCACTGCGGCTGCGCCACCTCGCCTACGAGCGGACCGTCTACCCCAAGCTGCGCGCCGTGCTCGGCGGCCGGGTGCGCAGCGTGATGTGCGGCGGATCCTCGCTGCGACGCGAGTTGGGGCTGTTCTTCACCGGCGTCGGGCTCCAGCTGTACGAGGGCTACGGGCTGACCGAGACCACCGCCGCGATCACCGCCAACCCGGCCGGACGGCAGAAGCTCGGCACGGTCGGGCAGCCCGTGCCGGGCGCGTCGGTGGCGATCGCCGACGACGGCGAGGTGTGGGTGCGCGGCGACTCGGTCTTCGGCGGCTACCTCAACCACCCGCAGTGCACGGCGGAATCACTGGTCGACGGCTGGTTCGCCACCGGCGACCTGGGTCGGCTGGACGAGGACGGCTACCTCACCATCACCGGCCGCAAGAAGGACCTGATCGTCACCAGCAGCGGCAAGAACCTCGCCCCGGTGGCGCTGGAGGAGCGGGTAGAGGCGCATCCGTTGGTCTCCCAGTGCCTGGTGGTGGGAGACGACCGCCCGTACGTGACCGCACTGATCACGCTCGACCCGGCCGCGCTGGCGCACTGGTTGAAGACCCGCGGGCGGGAGCAGCTGGACCCGTGGGCGGTGCTCGCGGACGATCAGCTGCACGTCGAGATCCAGCGCGCGGTGGCGGCGGCGAACGCGGCCGTGTCACGGGCCGAGTCGATCCGCGCGTTCCGGCTGCTGCCACGGGAGTTCAGCCAGGAGCAGGGGTTGCTGACGCCCTCGCTCAAGCTGCGGCGGGCGGCGATCGCGGAGTACTACGCGGAGGACATCGAGGAGTTGTACCTCTCCTGAACTATGGATGCTGCGAGATCGCTGACGTGACGTCTCGTCCTCCATGGCACAGCGTCCTTGGCGGTACGGTTCACCGGCCGTTCGCTGCCACCGCGCACTCGGGCAGTTCGGCGCTCACCGTCACCCCGGCGAACGCCGACTTCAGCTGGGGCATCTCCAACATCCGGCACCCGGGCCTGCTGCCGCCGGGCGACGTGGTGCTGATGCACTGGACCGACACCCTCGCCACCGATCTGCCGCGCGCCCTCGCCGCCGCCGACGCCGCCGGAGTCAAGCCGGCGGGGCTGGTGGACCCCCTGCACTGACACAGCGTCCGGCCGACTGACCGACAGATGACGCATGACGGATGACGAATTTCATCATCTGAAATCTGTCAGCTGTCATCCGTTCGCCGTCATCCGCCCCTTCGGACGGTGATCTTGTTCGTTGACAGGGCGTCCGCGGCGCGGCTCTAATGGGGGCGTGCAGCGCGGAGTCGGCCACAGAGCGGTGGGCCGGTCGGCAGCCGAGCCAGCACCCTATGCACAGGGGGACGATGCGCGATGAGTACTTTCTCCGCTGCCCTGATCTGACCTTGGCGGCCACCGCGGTGTCCGCCCGTTTTCGCTGGTACCGCGTGTGGCCGCGACTTCCCCGCGTTCTCCGGAGACTTCACCACACACATATGCCCAATTCATCCTCCACGTCGGTCAATTCCTTCAATCTGAATGTCATCGACGAGTTCCGCGCCAACGGCGGCCGGGTCGGCGGCCCGTTCGAGGGCGGCGATCTGCTTCTGCTGACCACCACGGGGGCCCGCACCGGACGCCCGCACACCGTCCCGCTCGGGTACGTCCGGTCCGAGGGCCTGGTGCTGGTGGTCGCCTCCGCGGCCGGGGCACCGGAACACCCTCAGTGGTACCGCAACCTGCTGGCTCACCCGGTGGTCCGGGTCGAGCTCGGCACCGAGGCCTTCGAGGCGATCGCCGCACCCGCCCAAGGCGCCCGCCGGGAGCGGCTGTTCGCCGCCGTCGTCCGGAAGGCACCCGGGTACGGCGACTACCAGGCGCACACCGCGCGAGAGTTGCCGGTGATCGCTCTGGAGCGACCGGAGGCGCCGGTCGACACACCCCGCGAGGTGAACAGCCTCGCCGACAAACTGCTGGAGGCGCACACCTGGTTGCGAGCGCAGCTGCGTCACATCCGACAGGAGGCGCAGACCCACTCCCCCGGCCGTCCGGCCGGGATCGGTCTGCAGCTGCGACAGCACTGCCTGGCGTTCTGCCAGGGGCTGACGCACCGCCACACCGGCGAGGACGCCGCAATCTTCCCGGCGCTCGCCCGCAGCCACCCGGAGCTGGCCGGGGTGCTGGAGCGACTCGGCGAGCAGCACCGGGCGATCGGGCGGATCAAGCAGGAGCTGGTGACGCTGCTGGCCGGGATCGCGGTCGCCGAACCCGAGCGGCTCCGGGCCGAACTGGACCGGATGTCGGCCGAGTTGGAGGCTCACCTCGACTGCGAGGAGGCCGAACTGCTGCGGACCCTTGCCGGAATCCCCTTGCCGCCGGTCCGGCCCGCCCCGTCCGGCGGCTGAAACGGCGGTGCCGCCGCCCTCTCCCGAGCCGTGGGAGGGGACGGCGGCACCGCCGTCGCGTCACGCACCTGACGGCGCGCTGGAGCCGGGGCCTCAGGACTGGCTGAAGACCGGCAGGTAGCCGTTGGCCTGGCCGTCCGAGTTCGGGTGGTAGCTCTCGTCGATCGGCAGGGTGGTGCTGTGCAGCCAGGTGTCCAGAGACCCGCAGATCTCGTGCCCGGAGAAGATGTCGCGCACGTCACCGAAGGTGAAGCCCGCGTTGGCGACCTGCTTGGCGATGACGCCGTCCAGCGTGTCCGCGGCCTCGTTGATGGCGGCGCGCTTGGTGTCACTGATGCCGAAGATGCAGGAACCGTCGATCTGGTACAGGTGCGGGTAGCCCATCACTACGACGTGGGCGTTCGGCGCCTTGGCCTGGATCGCGGAGTACACCTGGTCCAGCTGGCCGGGCAGGGTGTTGAGGGCGTAGTTCTCGGCGGTGCTGACGGCGTTGAGGCAGTCGCCGTCGCTTCCCAGCACACAGGTCTGCATGGTGCTGGAGAACCCGGCGTCGTTGCCGCCGACCGTGAGGCTCACCAGCGTGGTGCTGGAGTCCAGGGCCGAGATCTGGCTGTTGAGGATGTCACCGGTTCTCGCGCCCGAACAGGCGACGAAGGAGAAGGAGGACGGCGCGTTCGCGTTCGTCCAGAGGTAGGCGTAGGCGTTGGTGCTGCGCTTGCAGCTACCGCTGTCGCTCAGGTAGCTGCCGGCACCGACGCCGGCTGAGTAGGAGTCCCCGAGCGCCACGTAGTTGACACCGGCCGCGTTGGCGGAGGACGCCGTGAAGAGCGTCGTCAGCGTGAGGAGAGCGGCTATCGCAGAGACGGACAGAGCACGAGCAGGGCGGAGCATTGCACCTCCTGGTATGACGTGGGTCACAGAATGGATACCAAGCAGTAGCCAGCCGCGTAAGCTTTCAGGCCAAGGATGTTGACGGCCAGTCCGACCGTGCGGAGATGAACTGTCCTACACGGATGGTTACCTGGTGGAGCGTCACCGCGTTGACCTCAGGAGCGACCGAAGACCGGGAGATAGCCGCTGGCCTGGCCGGCCGAGTTCGGGTGGTAGCTCTCGTCGATCGGGAGGGTGGTGCTGTGCAGCCAGGTGCTCAGCGAGCCGCAGATCTCGTGGTCGGTGAAGACGCTCCGGACGTCACCGAAGGTGAAGCCCGCGTTGGCGACCCGCTTGGCGATGACGCCGTCCAAGGTGTCGGCGGCGCCGTTGATGGCGGCGCGCTTGGTGTCACCGATGCCGAAGACGCAGGAACCGCCCACCTTGTACAGGTGCGGGTAGCCCATCACCACGACGTGGGCGTTCGGCGCCTTGGCGTGGATCGCGGAGTACACCCGGTCCAGCTGGCCGGGCAGGGTGTTGAGGGCGTAGCCCTTGGCCGTGTTCACGGCGTTCAGGCAGTCGCTGTCGCTTCCCAGCACACAGGTCTCCATGGTGTCGGCGAAGCCCGCGTCATTGCCGCCGACCGAGAGGCTGACCAGCGTGGTGCCGGAACTCAGGGCGGAGATCTGACTGTTGAGCACGTCGCCGGTTCTCGCACCGGAGCAGGCCACGAAGCTGAAGGAGGACGGCTTGTGCGCGTTCTTCCACAGGTACGCGTAGGCGTTGGCGCTGCGCTTGCAGCTACCGCTGTCCCCCAGGTAGCTGCCGGCACCGACACCGGCGGAGTAGGAGTCCCCGAGGGCGACATAGTTCACGCCGGCCGCGTTGGCCGATGACGCGGCGAAGAGCGTCGCCATGGAGAGGAGAGCCGCTATCGCGGCAACGGACAGAGCACGAGCAGGGCGGAGCATGGCACCTCCTGGTATGACGTGGGTCACAGGAAGGGATACCAGGCGGTAGCCAAACGCGGAAGCGCTCATGCCAAGGACATTGACGGTGAGTCTGATAGCGCACAAGTGAACCGCCCCAGACGGAGCGTGAGTTCACGCTGGTGGGCGCCGGTGTACGTCGACGCGCGTCGGTCATCGCGTGTAGATGAGAAAATCGGGGGGAAGTCAGCTCAGCGTCAACAGCCGGTCAGCGCACGGCTGCCGCCGCGTCAGTTCGTCGCTCCACCCGAAGGGCTGGTTCAGCGCCCCACCCGAGAGGCTGGTTCAGCTCGCCACCCGAGGGCCCGGGCCGGTTCCCCGTCGAAGGCTCGGCTCAGCTCCCCGCCCGGGGCCCGGTCAGCTTCCTGCCGACCGGCCGCGCCCGGCGTACACCGACCCGCCGGAGACCGTGCAGCCCTCGACCGGCAGCTCCTCGATCGTCTCGTTCGCGGCGGCTGGCACCCCGAGCCACTGGACGGCCGTGGCGACCGCCGCCCGGGCCTGGCGCAGCCCGGGCGCGCCCCAGCCCAGCAGCTCGACCGCGAGCCCCGGCGCGACCAGCAGCCGCCGGTAGTGCCGACCCGACGCGGGGTCGGCCGCACTCGGACCGACTGCCCGCAGTGCCGCCGCCATCCGGACCCGCGCGCACTCGTGTCCGCCGTTCGCCGAACCCACCCGGTCGTAGAGGTAGCCGAGGTAGTACGGCCGACCGATCACGGCTTGGGCCTCCTCGCCCGCCTCCCGGGCCAGGGCCGCGGCCGGGTCCCCGTCGTCCTCCGGCTCCAGCGAGCCGCCGGGCAGCGAACAGATCCCGTCCCGCGGGTTCACCAGGGTCAGCACCCGCCCGTCCGGGGCGAACAGCCAGCCCCAGGACTGCTTCACCGGCAACCCGTCCGGCACCTGCTCGCCCGGACGCCACGGCCAGCCCGCCGAAGGACGCCGTCGTACCTTCCCGAGCAGCTCGGCGACCTCCGCCGTGAACTCGATCCGGCCCATGCCGTGCGTCCCCCCTCTCGGTGTCGGGCTCGCCGGACCTGCGGAAACACGGTTCGGAGCGGAGCGGCCGGAGCGGCGGCGTGGGGTACCGGGCGCTCCTGCTGTTGATCTTCTCCGATCTTCCCCGAACAGGCGGTCGATGAACAGTCCCCAGCGCCGCTTGGTGGATGCGGAGACCGCGAACGCGCTGATCACCCCAGCGGCCCGCCCCCGCCCCCGGCCTCCGGGAAGCCCGGCAGCGGGAACCCCGGCCGCGGGACCACCCCGGGCGGGAAGGGCACCCCCCGCGCCGCGTCGTCGGCCAGCTCGTCGAACACCTCGTGGGCGGTCATCGGCCGCAGCCGCCCACCGGCGAGGGCCCAGCCACGCACCAGTGGCCCGGACGGCCGGTCGGCCGCCGACCCACCCGGCGCGTCGCCCGGCGAGTCAGCCGGCGAGTCGACCGGAGGCCCGCTCGACGGATCGCCGTGCAGCAGCAGCGCCCCCTCGCCGCCCGAGGCCACGCCCGCCGCGAGCGTGACGCAGAAGGCCTCCGTGTCCCGTCCGGCGGGGTGCAGGCGCCCCGCCTCCACGCAGACGTCCACCGCCGAGGTGAGGTCCTCACCGTCCTCCGGACCGTGGCACCGCAGCGTCAGCAGGTGGCAGCCCTCCCCCGCGCCCTCGGCCAGCGCCAGGTAGACCGAGGTCACGTACCGCATCACCGCCGCCATCCGCCGCTGCCCGGCCGGGTCGTCGCCGACCGCGTCCAGCAGCGCCGCGCAGGCGACGGACATCCGCACCCGCGCCCGGTGGTCGTCCATCAGCACCGGCAGCAGCTCGGCCAACCGCTCCCCCGCGTAGACGAACGGCTCCCCGGCCAGCTCCGGATCGCCCGCGTACGCGACCCGCGCGGCGGACGCCCGGGGGTCGAGCCCGAGCGCCGCGCAGTAGTCCTCGAAGTCACCCGCCTCCAGGACGCGCAGGTGCACCTCCAGCCCCTGCCCGTACAGGCCCCTCAGCTGCTCCTCCGCCCGCCGTAGGTACTCCTGGTGCCCGAGCGCACCGAACAGCCCGTACTTCGCCAGCCCGGCGAAGTCGGCGGCCTCCGCGGCCAGCGCGACCGCCACCGGCTGCGGCGGCGCACCCCGGGCCCGGCCGCCACGCCGCCCGCGGGCCCCGGCCCCACCGGCCCGCCCGCCCGGCGGCCGCCCACCTCCCGGCGGCGCCGACCCACCGGGACCGCCGGTCGGCACCCCGCCGACCCCGGCCCCGGGCCGCGGCCCGCCGAACACCAGCACCCGCCGCCCCCGCGGCGGCCCGCCGCGCACCACCGCGGTGCCCAACACCTCGTACACCGGCTCCCGCACAGTCATGGGTTTCCTCCCGCTCGCCCTCTCAGCACCGGCCAGCACCGGACAGCGCCGGACCGCACCGGCCACTCCGACTCCCGGAGTCGCCGACGCCACGGAACATACACAGAGCCACTGACAATCGACCCCGAGTAATCGAACAGGCCAGGGTTGTCCGGGAGTACGGTCGCGCATCGAACGGTCCTGGCGATTTCGCGCCGGAAGTTCGGCCATTGCCGATCAGTCACGCCCTCCTGCGACCGCGAACGACTCGATCCTGGGACCGCTGCCAGTGGGCAGGTCGCATCAGCGATCGCGGACCGCCCACCCCACCAGCCCGCCGAACTCCCGGAGGTTCCGGGTCTGCGGCTCGATCTCGGGCGCGGGCGGCGGGACCACCTGCCTCGGTTGGTGGTGACGAGCGGCCCTGAGGGGCCCGTGACACCTGAGCCCGGCGGGACTGTCAGTGCCGGGCGCTATGGTCGGGGACCATGCGACTCCTGCATACCTCCGACTGGCATCTCGGGCGCTCGTTCCACCGGGAGAGCCTGCACGACGCCCAGCGCGCCTTCCTGGACCACCTGGTGGCAGTGGTGCGGTCCGAGGGCATCGACGCCGTGCTGGTCGCCGGGGACGTGTACGACCGGGCGCTGCCGGGCCTGGAGGCGGTCGCGCTGTTCGACGACGTGCTGCACCGGCTGGCGGGCCTCGGGGTGCCGACGGTGTTCATCAGCGGGAACCACGACTCGGCCCGCCGCCTCGGGGTCGGCGCCGGGCTGATCGGGCGGGCCGGGATCCACCTGCGGACCGATCCGGGCGAGTGCGCCGAACCCGTACTGCTGGCGGACGAGCACGGGCCGGTGGCGGTGTACGGGCTGCCGTACCTGGAGCCGACGCTGGTGCGCGAGCGGTTCGGGCTGGCCAGGGGCGGGCATGCGGCGGTGCTCGGCGCGGCGATGGACCAGGTCCGGGCCGATCTGGCGGCGCGCCCGGAGGGGACCAGGGCCGTGGTGCTGGCCCACGCCTTCGTCACCGGCGGCGCGCCGAGCGACAGCGAGCGGGACATCGCGGTCGGCGGGGTCGCCTCCGTGCCGGCCTCGGTGTTCGACGGGGTGCACTACGCCGCGCTCGGCCACCTGCACGGCTGCCAGACCCTCGCCCCGCACCTGCGCTACAGCGGCTCCCCGCTCGCCTACTCCTTCTCCGAGGCGAGCCAGCGCAAGACCATGTGGCTGGTCGACCTCGCGGCCGACGGCTCGGTGGCCGCCGAGCGGATCGACTGCCCGCAGCCCCGCCCGCTCGCCACCCTGCGCGACACGCTCGACGCGCTGCTCACCGACGAGAGGTACACCGAGCACGAGCGGTCCTGGGTGCAGGCCACGCTCACCGACGCGGCCCGCCCGAGCGAGCCGATGGAGAAGCTGCGCCGCCGCTTCCCGAACACCCTCCAGCTGCTGTTCGACCCCGAGGAGAGCGAGGCCGGGCCGTCCGAGTCGTACGCGGCCAGGGTCAGCGGCCGGGACGACCTGGAGATCGCCGAGGGCTTCCTGCGGCACGTCCGCCCCGGCACCGAGCCGGAGCCGGACGAGCTCTGCTGGCTGCGCGAGGGCTTCGAGCGCGTCCGGCAGACCACCGACCGGAAGGCGGACCTGCCCCGATGAGGCTGCACGGGCTCACCGTCACCGCCTTCGGCCCGTTCGCGGGCAGCGAGACGGTGGACTTCGACGCGCTCGCCGCCGGCGGTCTGTTCCTGCTGCGCGGTGCGACCGGCGCGGGCAAGAGCAGCGTGCTGGACGCGGTCTGCTTCGCCCTCTACGGCGAGACGCCGAACGCCCGCCGGGCCAACCGGCTGCGCAGCGACCACGCCGACCCGAAACAGCTGACCCAGGTGCAGCTGGAGCTGACGCTCGGCGGGCGGCGGCTGCAGATCACCCGGCTGCCCGAGCAGCGCCGGCCGAAGAAGGTCGGCACCGGCACCACGGTCGAGCGGCCGCAGACCCTACTGCGCGAGTGGACGGCCGACGCGGGCGACGGCGCGCCCGGCTGGCGGCCACTCAGCAAGTCGCACCAGGAGGCCGGGGAGGAGATCCACCGGCTGATCGGCATGAGCCGGGAGCAGTTCTGCCAGGTGGTGCTGCTGCCGCAGGGTGACTTCGCCCGATTCCTCAAGGCCGACTCGGAGGAGCGCGGCAAGCTGCTGCGACGGCTGTTCGACACCGAGCGGTACGGGCTGGTCGAGTCCTGGCTCGCCGATCAGCGGCGCGCCCAGGAGGCCGCCGTCCAGGCCGGTCGGCGCCGCCTGCGCGACCTCGCCAGCAAGGCCGAGCAGGCGGCCGGGCCCGACGCCGAGCCCGCCGAGGGCTGGGTGCCGGCCGAGGACGGCGACGCCGGCCTGATCGCCGGGGTGCTCGGCTGGGCGGCGGTGCTGCGCAGCGGCGCGGCCGAGCGGCTCACCGTCGCCGAGGCCGCACTCGCGGGCGCGGAGGCTGCGCAGCGGGCGGCCCAGCACGGCCGGGAGGCCGCCGAGGAGTTGGCCGGGCGGCAGCGTCGGCACCGGGAGGCACTGGTCGAGGCCGAGCGGCTGGCCGGGTTCGAACCCGCCGCGGCGCGGGACCGGCAGCGGCTGGCGGCCGCGCAGGAGGCCGTCGGGGTGGAGCCAGCGCTGCGGCTGCGGGACAGCGCGGCCGAGGCACTCGGGCGCGCGCGGGAGGCGGAGCAGCGGCACCGGGAGTCGCTGGCCCGCTCCGGCCCCGAGGGCCGCAGGCTGGCCGGAGCCGGAATCGGGGCCGAAGTCGAAGCCGCGACCGACGCCGAGGCCGGCGCCGCCGAGTTGGCCGAGGCCGAGCTGCGGCTGCGGGCCGAGGTGGTCCGGCTGGAGGCGGCCCGGGCGGAGGAGCGGCGCTGCGCCGAACTCGCCCGTGAGCAGCGCGCCTTGGCTCAGGAGCGGAGCGCCGCCGAGGAGCTGGCCGAGGAGGCCGAGGACTGGCTGGCCGAATTCGACGGCGAGCTGGGCCGGTTGGAGGAGCGGCAGTCCCGGGCCCAGGCGGCGAGTGCCCGGATCGAGCAACTGGATGGTCAGCGCACCGAGTTGGCCGGCCGACTGGGCGCGGCCCGGGAGCGCGACGGCCTGCGGGCCGAGATCACGGACGCCGAGCCCCGGGTCGTCGAGCTGCGCACCGCCGCGCTGAACGCCCGCGAGCACAGCCTGGACCTGCGGGACCGCCGGCTGGCCGGGATGGCCGCCGAGCTGGCCGAGCAGCTGCGGGTGGGCGAGGCCTGCCGGGTCTGCGGCTCGCCCGAGCACCCGGCGCCCGCCGAGGCCGCCGCCGGCAGCCGGGTGAGCGCCGAGGACGAGGAGCGGTCCCGGCGGGTCCAGGCCGCCGCCGAGCAGGCCTGGACGGCGGCCGACCAGGCCCTGACCGCGCTGCGGGTGCGCGAGGCGACCGCCGCCGGGGCGGCCGGGCCGGACGGTACGGACGTGCTCGCGCAGTCCCTGGCCGGGCTGGAGTGCGAGCACCGCGAGGCGCTGCTCGAGGCGGAGACGCTCGGCCGGGTCGAGCAGGAGATCGACCGGCTGGCCCAGGACCGCGCCCGCCGCCTGGACGAGCTGCACGAGGCCAAGGAGCGCGCCGCCGTCCTCACCGACCGTCTGCAGGCGCTGGACGCCGAGCAGCGGGAGCTGACCGCCAAGGTGGCGGCCGCCCGGGGCGAGGCGTCCTCCGTCGCCGACCGGGCTGCGGCTCTCACCCGGCTCGCCGAGGAGGTGGCCGCCGCTTCCGCCGCCGCCCGGGCCTGCGCGCAGGCCCGGGCGCGACTCGGCGAGGCCGAGGAGGAGCTCGGCCAGGCCGCCGCGGCGGCGGGCTTCCCGGATGCCGCGGC
>NZ_JBSFJV010000047.1:0-60534 GCF_053598235.1 Kitasatospora sp. NPDC001159 | reverse complement strand
ACGTCGGACAGGTCCGGCAGGTCGGTCTCCAGACGCTCGATCTGGTGCTGGGTCAGCTCGACCAGCGGCAGATCGGACGCGGGGCCGCGCGACGGGGCAACCGAGTCAGGCGGGCACCTCGGCGAGCGTGCGGAACTTGCGCGCGTCGTTGGCCAGGTCGTCCGTGTCGAGCGTGATGTCGTCGCCGTGCTCCGCGTAGACGGCCCACATGCTGCCGTCGACCCAGACGCAGAAGGCCATGTCCTGGGGCTTCCCGGCCTTCTTCATCATGTCGGTGATGTGGCCGCACTTCATGACGCCGCCGCGTTCGCCCGGTTCGACGGTGCGCAGGCCCTCGACGTGCCAGGGGGTGGTCGCTTGGGTGACCACGGAGTCGATCATGGCCGAAGGCGAGATGATGGGCAGCTCGCGAACGGTGAGGATGACGGAGCGCGACCTGTCCTCGGTCTGGTAGCCGCTGACCTTCGTACCAGCAGGGAGCGGCGACGCCTTGGGGATCCGCTCTGCGGGGACGGTCGGAAGCCCCAGGAACTCCTTCGGCGGGCTGTAGTGGTACGCACCGAAGTCGGCCGTGTCGTGGGCGACGGCGACCCCGAGGGCGATGACTGCGGCGACCCCGCAGGCGGCCAGGGTTAGCCAGAGCCGACGGCGCGAGCCCGGCGGCGGGGGCAGGGTCGGGATCGGGGCGACGGGGGTCATGTCGACAAGGACGTCGTCGGCCGGGGTTTGATCTTGATCGAGCACCGGCATATCCGAGCAGGTCAGGGCTGCGGACGCAAGGGATTTGACGGCGGTCTCGACGGACAGTTCCCCGGACGTTCATCCGACCGGCACGCGGAACTCACCGGGGACCGGCAGGCTCCGGCCCAGCGGGTGAAGTTGGCTATACAACTCCACCCTGGCTGAACGCCGAGGAGGAGACCCATGACCGAGCAACCACCACCGTACTGGCTGCGCGACAACTGCCCGTGCGGCGAGTGCCGGGACCCGCGCAACGGGCAGAAGCTGTTCCAGATCAACGACCTGCCGCCGGACCTCACCATCGCGGCGAGCAAGGAGCTCGACGGGAACCTGGAGGTGCTCTGGTCGGACGGGCACCGCTCCCGCTACCCGCTCGTCTGGCTGCACGAGGAAGCCGACGGCGACGGGCGCACCGAGCAGGGCAAGCGGCTGTGGGCGGCCGCCGACTTCGCGCGCGGCATCCCCGAGGCCGACTGGGCGGTGTACCTGACCGACCCCGCCGAGCAGGCCGCGGTGCTGGCCGCAGTCCGGCGCAGCGGCTTCGCCGTGCTGCGCGGGGTGCCGACCGTGGAGCAGCAGGTGCTCCGGGTGGCCGAGAGCTTCGGCTACGTCCGGGTCACCAACTACGGCGAGCTGTTCGACGTCCGGGTCGAGCCGGACCCGAACAACCTCGCGTTCACGGACAAGGCCATCGCCCCGCACACCGACAACCCGTACCGGGACCCGGTGCCCACCCTCCAGCTGCTGCACTGCCTGGAGAACTCGGCGACCGGCGGCGACTCCGGCCTGGTCGACGGCTTCAAGGCGGCGGCCGTGCTGCGCGAGGAGGCCCCCGAGGACTTCGCGGCGCTCACCCGCACGCCCGTCCCCTTCGTCTTCCGCGACCGCCGCACCGAACTGCGCGCCGACCGCCCGCTGATCGACGTGGACCCGCTGGAACGGATCCGCGAGGTCAGGTTCAACAACCGGTCGATCGGCACCCTACGAGGGAACAATCCGGAGGCCTTCTACGCCGCCTACCGCCGCTTCGCCGCGATCACCCTGCGCCCCGAGCTCCAGCTCACCTTCCGGCTCGGCCCCGGCGACTGCCTCATCTTCGACAACACCCGCCTCCTGCATGCCCGTACGGCCTTCCAGCAGGACGGCCGGCGCCACCTCCAGGGCTGCTACGCCGACCTCGACTCGCTGTCGAGCACCCTCGCCGTGCTGCACCGCCGCACCGCCGCCCTGGACGGGATCGCCGAGCTGTTCGCGGGCGAGGGCGCCGGGGAGTACCTGGGCGAGGCCGTCACCATGGCCGAGCACATGCTGCAGGCCGCCGCCGCGGCCGAGGCGGCCGGGGCGCCGGACCACCTGGTCGCCGCCGCGCTGCTGCACGACGTGGGTCACTTCTTCGACGAGCACGGCCGGGGCGCCCTGCACGGACGGGGCCTGATGCGCGGGCAGGACAACCGGCACAGCGACACCGGCGCCGACTGGCTGGCCCGCTGGTTCGGCCCGGAGGTCACCGAGCCGGTCCGACTGCACGTGGCGGCCAAGCGCTACCTGTGCGCGGTCGAGCCCGACTACCGGGCCCGGCTCTCCGAGGCCTCCGAGTACACCCTGAAGGTGCAGGGCGGCCCGATGGACGAGCGCGAGGCCGCCGCCTTCGCCGAACTCCCGGGCGCCGTCGACGCGGTGGCCGTGCGCCGCTGGGACGAGCAGGCGAAGGAGCCCGGCGCGGAGGCGCCGGACTTCGAGCACTACCGCCCGCTGCTCGCCGCACTCATGCGCTAGCGCCAGTACGCGAAGCACGCCCGGGAACGGGGCCTCAGTCCATCTCCCGGGCGTGCCGCGAAAGCGCCGACGTGGCCAGCGAGTTGTGCACGCTGAAGGCCACCGTCCCGGGCAGGTAGCGGTCCTGGGACCACTCCACCGGCGTCCCGGTCGGGTCCGTCGTCCGCCGCCGCTCGCGCAGCAGCGGGCCGCCCCGGCGGCAGCCGAGCAGCCGGGCGTCCTCCGCGTTGGCCGCGACGACGTCGATGGTGTGGTCGGCGTCGGTGAACAGGATGCCGTGCTCGCGCAGCACCTCGGTGTGCGAGACCACGTCCGGCGGCAGCTCGGCGACGATCTCGCCGACCCGCGGCGGGTAGATGGTGCGCTCGACCATCACCGGCGTGCCGGAGAGCGTGCGCAACCGGACCGTCACGTACACCTCGGCGCCCGGTTCCAGGCGCAGTTGCTCGCGCTCGGCGGCGTCGGCCGGGCGGCGTACCAGGGAGTCCAGGATGCCGCCGGGCTCCTCGCCCATCGAGTACGCCCAGTGCGTGAAGCTGAGCAGTTCGGAGAAGCTCTGCACCCGGGCGCCCCCGAGCACCACCCGCCGGGTGCCGCGGCGGGAGGTGACCAGCCCGTCCGAGCGCAGCACGGCGAGCGCCTGGCGGACGGTGCCGCGGGAGACCCCGTACTGCTCGGCCAGCGCGCCCTCGGCGGGCAGCCGGCCCGCCTCGCCGAACGCGCCGGTGGTGATGGCCTCGCGCAGGTCGGCGGCCACCTTGCGGTACAGGGCGCCGGCCCGCTCGGTCTGGCGCTCGGGCTCTGCCGCCACGTCCGTCATCGATCCCTCCATGGGGCGTTGTGCTGCGCAGCCGTGCCGGCGCGGACAGCCCGACCATATCCCGCTGTTCGTTTGAAGCATCGCACCGAATGGATCAGGCGCCGATGGCCTGATTTCACCGTTCCCGCAGCCGACCCCGGTTCTGGGCCTGCTGTTCACCTCCGTGTCACCGAACTCCGGCGTACTTACTTCCGTCAGCGAAGTTGGCTAGTCAACTCGGACGGCTCCGAACTCACCTCGGACGGCTCCGAACCGCCACTCGCTCGATCCCCCCGATCAAGACACCCGCTTGCAGTTCCCCCTTCTCAGGAGACTGACCCGTGTCCGTGCACCCCGCCCGCACCGCCGCCTTCGCGGCCGTCCTGACCGCCGCCGCGCTGTCCCTCACCGCCTGCGGTTCTGCCGGCTCCTCCTCCGCCAAGGCCGGCAGCAACGACCTCTCGGGCGGCAAGAGCGCCAAGGCCGCCACGTCGGTCGCCGACTTCGGCGGCATGGACGCCCTGGTCGCCGCCGCCAAGAAGGAGGGCAAGCTGCACGTCATCACGCTGCCGCGCGACTGGGCGAACTACGGCAAGCTGATGGACGACTTCAAGGCCAAGTACGGCATCGACATCGAGGACGAGAACCCGGACGGCTCCAGCCAGGACGAGATCAACGCGATCACCTCCCGCAAGGGCCAGGACCGCGCCCCCGACGTCGTCGACCTGGGCTCCGCCTTCGCGATCAGCGCCGGCAAGCAGGGCCTGCTGGCCCCCTACAAGGTGACCGACTTCGACAAGATCCCGGCCACCATGAAGGACGCCAGCGGTCTGAGCTACAACGACTACGGCGGCTACATGTCGATCGGCTGCGACGCCAAGAAGGTGTCCGTCTGCCCGAAGACCTTCGCCGACCTGCTCAAGCCCGACTACAAGGGCATGGTCGCCCTGAACGGCAACCCGACCAAGGCCGGTGCCGCCTTCGGCGCCGTCTACGCGGCCGCGCTCGCCAACGGCGGCTCGCTGGACAACATCCAGCCCGGCATCGACTTCTTCGGCAAGGTCAAGCAGGCCGGCAAC
Organism: Kitasatospora sp. NPDC001159; assembly: GCF_053598235.1. Classification (NCBI taxonomy): domain Bacteria; kingdom Bacillati; phylum Actinomycetota; class Actinomycetes; order Kitasatosporales; family Streptomycetaceae; genus Kitasatospora; species Kitasatospora sp. NPDC001159. Next base: position 56,139 of record NZ_JBSFJV010000047.1, on the reverse strand, counting down.
TTCAACCCGGTCGAGGTCACGCCGGCGACCATCGAGAAGGGCGAGACCCCGATCAGCATCGACTGGTCGTACCTGAACGCCGGCTACAGCGACAAGTTCAAGGACAAGGGCATCGACTGGCAGGTGGCCATCCCCTCGGACGGCTCCTACGCCCAGTACTACAACCAGGCGATCAACAAGGACGCCCCGCACCCGGCCGCCGCGCGCCTGTGGGAGGAGTACCTCTACAGCGCCCAGGGCCAGAACGGCTTCCTCGGCGGCTACGCCACTCCCGCCCTGTTCGACTCGATGAAGGCCGCCGGCACCCTGGACGCTGCCGCCGCCGCCAAGCTCCCGAACGTCGAGAAGCCCTTCACCACCTTCCCGACCCAGGACCAGACGGACGCGGCCAAGAAGGTCGTGACCGAGAACTGGGCCAAGGCGATCGCGGGCTGACCTGAGATGACCACGGCTCCCACCCCGGTGCCGGCCACCGCCTCCGCCGCCCACAGCGGCGGAGGCAACGCCGCCGGAACCGCCTCCCCCACCCCGGCCCCGGCCGCCGCCACCGCGGCGTCCGCCCGGGCCCCCCGCCCGGCCAAGCGCCGGGCCGGCGGCAGCCGCGCCTGGCTCGCCGCCCTCCCCCTGCTGCTCTTCTTCGTGATCGGCTTCGGCCTGCCGGCCGTCGCGATCGCCATCGGCGCGTTCACCACCTCCTCGGACGCGCCCGACGGCGGCGGCACCTTCACCACCGACAACCTCACCGGCTCCCTCCAGGGCGCGTACTGGACGGCCCTGTGGGGCAGCGTGAAGCTCTCCCTGCTGACCGCGCTGATCGCCACCGTGGTCGGTCTGCCGCTGGCCCAGGCCGTGGCGACCTCCCGGTTCCGGGCCTTCCGCGAGGCCGTGATGTCCGCCTCCGGCGTGCTCGCCAACTTCGGCGGCGTCCCGCTGGCCTTCATGTTCGTCGCCACCCTCGGCAACTCCGGTGAGGTCACCAAGAAGCTCGGCCTGACCAAGCACGGCTGGAACCTCTACACCTTCTCCGGCCTCTCGGTGGTCTACCTCTACTTCCTGGTCCCGCTGATGGTCATCACCATCACCCCGGCCCTGGAGGGCCTCAAGGCCCAGTGGCGCGAGGCCGCGTACAACAACGGCGCCACCTCGCTGCAGTACTGGCGGCACGTGGCACTGCCCGTCCTGCTGCCCTCGCTGCTCGGCGGCTTCGTGCTGCTGTTCGGTGCCTCCTTCGCCGCGTACGCCACCGCCGAGGCCATGGTGGGCAGTTCCGTGCCGCTGATCTCGATGCAGATCGGCGACGCGCTGTCCGGCAACGTCCTGGTCGGCCAGGGCAACCTCGCCCTCGCCCTCGGCCTCGACATGATCGTGGTCGCCTGCCTGGTGATGGCCCTGTACCTGCCCCTTCAGCGCCGGAGTGCCAAGTGGCTCGCCTGATCAATCGCATCCGTTTCGGCCGCGGCCTGGTCCTGCTGATCTGCGGGGTCTACTTCGCGGTGCCGATGGCCGCCTCGCTGTGGTTCAGCGTCGACGACAACAAGGGCGGCACCACCTTCCGTGCCTACACCGAGCTGCTGAACGCCCCGGGCTTCACCGACAGCCTGGTGCTCAGCCTCGAACTGGCCGCCGTCACCGTCGCGGTGCTGCTGCTCCTGCTCGTCCCGGCGGTGCTCGCCGCCCGGCTCGGCGCACCCAAGCTGGGCCCGGTGATCGAGGTGATGTGCTCGATGCCGCTGGTCGTCCCGGTCGTCGCGCTCACCACCGGCATCATCGGCGTGCTGCGCTGGGGCCCGGACTACCTGCAGGACACCCCGTTCTTCCAGACCATCGTGGCCATCCAGGACCCGAAGTTCCCGATCGTCCTGGTCATCGCGTACGTGCTGATGGCGCTGCCGTTCGCCTACCGGGCGATCGACGCCGGCCTGCGCGGCGTGGACGTGGTCACCCTGGTCGAGGCCGCCCGCAACTGCGGGGCCGGCTGGCTGCGCGCGGTGTTCACCGTCGTCCTGCCCAACCTGCGCAGCTCGCTGCTGAACGCCGCCGTGCTCACCGTCGCCCTGGTGCTCGGCGAGTTCACCACCGCCTCGATCCTCGGCTTCGCCCCCTTCTCGGTGTGGATCAACTCCAACGGCAAGAGCGACGGCCAGATGTCCGTCGCGGTCTCGATGCTCAGCCTGCTGATCGTCTGGGTCGTCCTGCTGCTGATGTCCGCGGTCGGCCGGGGCCGCAAGGCCGCCCGGTCCTGACCGCTGCGGTCCGACAGCCACCGTCCGACCGCTGCGGTCCTGATCCAACCCCCATTTGTCCTCCAGGAGTCACCAGCCATGACCACGGCCACCGCCCCCGTCACCGGCGTCGCGCTCGCCCCCGGCAGCGCCACCGTCGAGTTCCGCTCGCTGCGCCGCGCCTTCGGTGCCACCACCGCCCTCGACGGCCTCGACCTGACCGTCCACCCCGGTGAGCTGGTCGCCCTGCTCGGCCCGTCCGGCTGCGGCAAGACCACCGCGCTGCGCATCCTGGCCGGCTTCGAGCAGCACGACTCGGGCGAGGTCCTGGTCGACGGCCAGGACATCACCTCGATCCCGGCGCACAAGCGCGACGCGGGCATGGTGTTCCAGTCCTACAGCCTCTTCCCGCACCTGACCGCGCTGGACAACATCGCCTTCGGCCTGCGGATGCGCGGCACCGGCAAGGCCGAACGCCGCAAGCGCGCCGAGGAGTTGCTGGAGCTGGTCGGCCTGCCGCACCGCGCCGGGCACTACCCGCACCAGATGTCCGGCGGGCAGCAGCAGCGCATCGCGCTCGCCCGCGCGCTCGCCCTGCAGCCGCGCGTGCTGCTGCTGGACGAGCCGCTGTCCGCGCTGGACGCCAAGGTCCGCCTCCAGCTGCGCGAGGAGATCCGGCGCCTGCAGCAGGAGTTGGGCATCACCACCCTGTTCGTCACCCACGACCAGGAGGAGGCCCTGTCGATGGCCGACCGGGTCGCGGTGCTGCGCGCCGGCAAGCTGGAGCAGTGCGCCACCCCGTCGGAGCTGTACGGCCGACCGGCCACCGCCTTCGTCGCCGAGTTCGTCGGCACCATGAGCCGCATCCCGTGCACCCGCACCTCGGACGGCGTCGAGGTGCTCGGCCGCCGCCACGCGGTGGACGGCGGGATCCCGGCCGACGGCGACCTGCAGGTGCTGGTCCGCCCGGAGAACGTCACCCTCACCCCGTCCGAGAACGGCCCGGCACTGGTGATCACCGCGTCCTTCCTGGGCGCCGTCACCCGGCTCACCGTCCGCCTGGACGACGGCACCGAGGTCAAGGCCGACCTGCCCACCGAGGCCGCCGCCGCCCTGCCGGCCGGCTCGCGCGCCGACCTCACGCTGCCGGAGCGCCCGGTGCTGGTGGACCGCCGCACCGCCTGAGCTCCCGCTGCGGGAGAATCCCCTGCGGAGTCCCGCCGCCGAGGGTCCCCTACCGCCCCTGCACCGCCTGAAGAACCACCGAAGGTACCGCCATGCCTGATTCCGCATCCGAACTCCCCTCCGCCGTCCTCTTTGACATGGACGGAACCTTGGTCGACACCGAGCAACTCTGGTGGCAGGCCGCCGCCGAGCTCGCCGAGGAGCTGAACCGCCCGCTCACCGACCAGGACGCCCCCGAGGTGCTCGGCCAGGCCGTCGAGCACACCGCCGCCCACCTGCACGAGGTCAGCGGCACCACCCTCAGCGAGGCCGAACTCGCCGCCCGGCTGGGCGAGTCCTTCGCCGTCAAGGTCGCCGCCGAGACGGTGCCGCGCCCCGGTGCGCTCGCCCTGCTGGCCGCGCTGCGCGAGGCCCGGGTGCCCACCGCGCTGGTCTCCGCCTCCCCGCGCCGGGTGGTCGAGCTCGTGCTCTCGGCGATCGGCCGCGACTGGTTCGAGGTCACCCTGGCCGCTGAGGACACCGCCCGCACCAAGCCCGCGCCCGACCCGTACCTGGCCGCCGCCCAGCGGCTCGGCCTGGACCCGGCCGCCTGCGTCGCCGTCGAGGACACCCCGACCGGCGTCGCCTCCGCCACGGCCGCCGGCTGCGTCGTGCTCGCCGTGCCGTCCACCGCCGTCCCGATGCCGGCCGGCGACCGCATCACCCTGCTGACCAGCCTGGAACAGGTTGATCTCGCGCTGCTCGGGAAGCTCTGCGCCGCGCCGGCGGTTTGACAGCGACATGTCCTACCTCCTGCTCGCCCTCGCCATCGCCAGCGAGGTCTGCGCCACCAGCTGCCTCAAACTCACCGAGGGGTTCACCCGCCTCTGGCCCAGCATCGGGGTCGGGATCGGCTACGCGCTCTCCTTCTTCCTGCTCGGCCGCGCCCTCAAGCACATCCCGGTCTCGGTCGCGTACGCGGTCTGGTCGGGCGCCGGGACGGCGGCGGTCGCCGGGATAGGCGTGGTCGCCTTCGGCGAGTCGCTGGGCAGGCTGCAGTGGCTGGGGCTCGCGCTGGTGATCGTCGGGGTGGTCGTGCTCAACCTCAAGGGCAGCCACTGACGGTCCGTCAATTGATCCACCGTAGGGCCGGGGTGGGACGTCGGGTGCACCGACCTCCCGCTCCGGCCCGTTCGCTACCGTGTCCCCTATGACGAACCCAAGGCCCCACCACTACCGCTTCGTTCACCGCGCGCCTCCTCCGGTAAGGATCCCGTGCACGTACGGGTGGAAACCGGCACCACGGATCACCCACACACCGACCGGGGTTATGCTCGGCCGGTCCGACAACTGACGCATCGGGGGAGAAAATGGCCGATTTCACGGTCAGTCCCGAGTTCCTGGCCAAGCTCGCCAAGGATCTCAAGGGCTGCGGCGACGAACTCGACCAGGGGCTGAAAGCACTCAAGGAGGCGAGCCGCGACGGGCTCGGCTTCGACTTCCTGGAGGACGCCGGCAAGCACTTCCAGGAGAAGTGGGAGTACGGCCTCAAGAAGGTCCGCGAGTGCGTCAAGGTCCTCGACGACGGTCTGGACAAGGTCGCGCAGTCCTACGACGGCACCGAGAAGAGCATCACCAAGGCCCTCACCCCGGCGGCGGGGCAGTCGTGACCGATCCCAAGCCCGACTGGTCCGGCCTCGGCTTCAACCCCACCCCCGGCGACCCCGCCGCCGTGGCCGGCCTCAGCGGCAGCCTGCGCCGGGTCTCCCAGCACCTGACCGGCGTCCACACCACGCTCTCCCAGATCTCCGACAACCAGGGCCAGTGGACCGGCGACGCCGCCAAGGCCTTCGCCGCCCAGTTCGGCAAGCTCCCCGGCTACCTGCAGGACGCCGCCGACTCGATCACCGCCGCCTACCAGGCCCTCGACACCTGGTACCAGACGCTGAACGAACACCAGCCCAAGGCCGCCGAGTTGGCCCGCGCCGCGATCGCCGCCAAGCAGAGCAAGGAGCAGGCCGAACAGGCCCACCGCACCGCGGCCGCCGCCCCCGACCTCGCGCTGGCCGGCAAGAGCTTCCCCGACGACGCCTCCCTCGCCGCCGCCGAACAGCGCTACAACACCGCCAAGAACCACCTCGACCAGGCCACCAAGCTGGTCAACAGCGCCACCTCGACCCTCACCGGCCTGCAGAGCCAGGCCCACGAACTCGCCGAGGGCCACAAGTCCGACGCCCGCAAGACCGCCACCGCCATCCGCAAGGCCGCCGACAGCAAGGCCCCGCCGGAGCCGGGCTGGCTCAGCAAGGTCGGCAACTGGCTGAAGAACCACGGCGCGGACCTGCTGACGGTGGCCTCCGCGGCCTGCGGAATCGCCGCGATCTTCTTCCCCGCCTTCGCGCTGCCGGCGATCCTGCTGAGCGTCGCGGCTGCGGGCGCCCACGCGCGGCAGTACGGCATCAGCGGGCTGCTGCCCACCAGCATGGCGAACCTCGGCAACGACCTGACCGTGGCCGGAGACCTCCTCGGCGCGCTTCCCGGCGGGGCCGTCCTCAAGGGCGGGTTCACCGCGTTCAAGACCGCCCGAGCCGCGGGCACCGGCGTCAGGGCCTCGGTGGGCGTCGGGGCCGCCGAAGTCCGCACCGCCGCCAGGGCGATCGACCCGGCCAGCCCGATCTTCACCACCGCGATCGAGAAGCCCGCCGTCAAACTCGGACTCTCGAAGGCCACCGCCATGAACATCTCCGACGGTGTACAAGCCGCCGGCACCGCAGCGCTCACCGCGCCCACCGCGTACAGCCTCACCCAGGACAACGCCGGTCCGGGGCTGACCGCGGCGGTGAACTACACCACCGGCGGCGGCAACGTGATCAACGGCGCTGGTGGCGTCATCGGCGGCAGCGGCAAGAGCCGGATCGTGCCCGGCCTACTCGGCGCGGGCAGCGCGGTCGCGACCGCCGTGTGGGGAGCGGGCCAGTGACCGCCGACACCGAAACCCCGTCGTTCTGGCTGTCCCTGCCCGATGGATTCACCGCCATCGATCTGGCGGAGGACCCGGGCGACCGGATGGCCCGCATCGTGGACGGGCTCGACGCGCTCACGGACGTGAGCCCGGAGCGGAAGCTCAGCATCACCATCGCCGCCGAGACCGCCCTCCAGGCACAGCTACGCGAGGGCGCGGTCCACATCTCCAACTGTCTGGTCCCGACCGAGGACGGCACCATCGCCCAGGGCATTCTCAGCCTCTTCCTCCGTCAGGAGGACTTGGAGCCCCGGGGCACGTACCCCCAGCGCGTCGCCGAACAACTCACCACCGCCTGGCCGGACGCCGACGTCGCCGTCCTCGACTTCACCCCCGGCCGTACCACCGTCGTCGCCCGCGACCTGACCGTCCCCGTCTCAGGAGCCGTCTACGGCCTGCCGGGCTCGGGCGCCATCACCGTCCGTCAGCTCGAAGTGCTGATCCCCCACCCGTGGAGCCCCCATGTGCTCGCGGCCGTCTTCACCACCCAGGACGTCGACCACTGGGAGGACTGGCTACCGGTGATCGGCGCGGCAATCAGCGGCATCTCCTTCTACCCGCCCCGCAACGAAGCACTGGACGACCTGCCGCCCGAGCAGTGGGACAACATCCGGAAGGCCTTCGGATGACGGTCGCCCGGTCCGGGGAACGGAGGCGCGCCGGCCGCCGTCGCCTCTGTCGCGCGCTCGCTCTCTGTGCCGTCTCCACCGGCATGCTCATCGGCATCACCGCCGCGGACGTGTACGTCGGCACGGTCCTCGCCGTCTGCCTGGGGTTCCTCTACCCGGTGGTGATGATCGGCGGACTCGTCATGCTCGACGATTCCGACGGCAATCCCCGGTTGGCGAAGGACTCCAGCGGCCTGGGAGCGCTCGTGACCATCATCGGCCTCTTCGCCTACCTGGCGGGGATCGTCGCCTGGCAGAACCTGATCCTCGGCTCGGGCCGGAGCGTGAACGCCGTGGTCGTGTCCGAGGACGTCGAGAAGTCGTCCCACGGCTCGACAACATGGACGTACACCCTCACCTCCGGGGGCACGGGCTTCATACCGGGCGGGCCGCTGGAACAGCCTTCCCACCGCTTCAAGCCCGGGGACACGGTCACCGTCCGAATGGACCCGGCAGGCCGGGTCGCACCCAAGCTCCCTGGCGAGGCCGACTCCACCGCCGCTCTGTGGTCCGCCATCGGGCTTTCGGCGCTCATCGACATTCTCGTGCTGTGGTTCGCCCGGCCTCGGCACAAGCCCGGACCACCGCCTCCCAACAGTCCGTCAAGGACTCCCCCAGAATCCGCAAAGTGACCATCGTCACACGAACCGTCCACAACCCTGACCCTCTGACCAGGCATCTCACCCCTCGCTGCTAATGACGCGACAAAAGTACGGGGGATGACGCCATGGCAGATGACGCCGCGAAGGCCGGCGGCCCGGAGTTCAAGCTCCGGCCGGGGGACCTGAAGGACGCCGCGCCGACCTTCGAGACCCAGAGCAAGGCGCTCAAGGATGCACTCGACAAGCTCAAGAAGAGCCTCGCCGAGGACGGGGCCCCCTGGGGCAGCGACAAGCAGGGCAACGAGTTCGCGGCGGCCTACAACACCCCGCACGACCACGTGCTCTCCGGGCTCGACGTCCTGGTCAAGGGCATCAACAGCATCAACGAGGGGCTGCACGCCCACGCCGACAACCACACCGGCACCGACAACACGGTCAAGAAGGACATGTCGGCATGACCGGCGCCCACTCCCGAACGGGGGCGGCGGATGGGTGAGTCCACGGCCGCGAAGGCCGTCCAGAAGCTCACCGGCATGTGGTGGCCCGACGCCGACCCGGACAAGCTGCGCAAGGTCGCGGACGCCTGGGACGCGATGGCCACCGCCATCGACAACGTCACCGTGCCCACCAACCAGGCCGCTGCCGCCATCGTCGTTAACAACCACGGCCCGGCCATCGACGCCTTCGGCAAGTTCTGGGGCCAGTACTACGGCGGCAAGGACAGCGCTGGCAAGGGCAAGGGCTGGCTGCCCGAGACCGCCGACGCCTGCCGCGCCCTCGCCAAGGCGCTGCGGGACTTCGCCCACGAGGTCGACAAGGCGATCAAGAAGCTGGAGGAGGAGGCTGCGATCGTCGGCGCCACCCTCGTCGCCGGCACCGCCCTCGCCTTCTTCACTGCCGGCATCTCCGAGGGCATTGCCACCGGCGCCGCCGCCAGCATCGTCGCCACCGCTGGCAGCCTCGGCATCGCCGTCTCCGAGACCATCGCCACCATCGCCACCACCGTCCTGGTCGGCGCCGCCTTCGGCGCCGTCGAGGCCATCACCGTCGACCTCGCCGTCGCCCAACCCATCCGTGTCGAACTCTTCGACGACGGTGGCTACAGCGCCAAGGAAGCCCTCGACTCCGCCGAGACCGGCGGCATCATGGGCGGCGCCGGCGGCGGCCTCGGCGCAGGCGGGCGCGTCGTCTCCACGGCCGCCGAGGTCTCCGACAACGCCTCCGTCGCCCTCGCCGCCGCCGGAAAGGTCGCCAGCGCCGCAGACACCATTCCCGGCCGCATGGTCACCGGTGCCGGCCTCACCTGGGGATACGACGCTACTTTCCAGACCGGCCCGGTCATGCCCCTCGACATCGTCCTCGGCGCAGTCGGCGCCGCAGCCGGCCCCAGCGGGAAGGGCGTCGACACCGCCAAGCGCATCGCCGATCTCAGCGGCGAGGGCCATGCCCCCGGCCGCCACGTCAAAGCGAACGACGCCGCCCTCCAGACCCGCCTGGGCACCACGATGACCAACCCCGACGGCTCCCCCAAGATCTACACCCAGGCCTCGAACAACGCCGGCCACGTCAAGTCGAAGGACCACATCGACCCGCTGACCGGCACAACGGTGGACGGCGAGCACGGTGGCGTGCACAAGTGCGGCCCGTACGCGACGCGGTACGACGATCCGGCGGATCTGGTCGCGGTCGACAAGTACATGCGGAAGTACATCAGGGAGAACGGGCGCCCGCTCAACAGTCCGGTCCCCATCGAAGATATCCTCGGCCCCGAGGGGCACAAACGCTTCACCGGCTTCTACAAGGATCCGCAAGATCCGAGCCGCTACCTACCGGTCGACTTCGAGGGCGGGGAAATCGCCACCTTCTACGAAGCCGATGCAGATGGAAAGTGGCATCTGGTCACCTCATACGCCAACCCAGCACCGGGAAAGCACCCGTAAGGACATCATGGAGCCTGAACTCGCCGGATTCATGCGGCAGTATCTCAACGTCGAGATGGCCTACTCCTACATGGAGCGCTTGAAGAGAACCATCAGCAGGTCGAACCCCGTATGGGGCGAGGATCTGCAGAAATGGTTCACGCAACTTTTCGCGGAGCGGGATCTCACCCGAGGTGAATACTGCGAACTCACCTGGGTCGAGTTCGAGACAGACGAGGAGATGTATGCGTATCTGGAGAAGGTTCACGCGTACCTCCTCCTCGGCTCAGAGGAAGTCCCGATCCCACCCGATTGAGGCCTAAGCCCTTCATGGGCGGCTCCCGGTCACGGCGGAGCCGCCCCCTCCGAACCACCCCAAGGCCATCAGCTGGAAGTCGCCCGGCTAGGCCTTCGAGAACGGCTTCTCCCGCGCAGCACTCATGGAGGAGTACTTCCGTCGAGCCGCGCTCTGGTTCGACGCGTACGGGGACACCGACGAGTGGCTGTTCTTCGATCTCGCGGCCATTGCGGCACCAGCCGTACGGGCCGACCCGGCGCTGGTCGCGGATGTCGAGGATTTCGCCGACGACGCTTCCAACTCGCGGTATGCCGTCGAATGCGCAGTGGCCGCCGTCCAGTGGGCGACCCTGCGCGATACCCCCGGGGGGTGAACCTTCGCCCACTGCCCGACCCCTTGATCCGGTTGATCCGGCTCTGCGAGCGCGGCGGTGCCGCCTTCTCGTTCGCCAACGGCTTCATCGACTTCGGCATGCCCCATGGTGCCGCGCGGCAACTGGCGCATGCACCTGCCGCCGGACGACGACGCCCTCGACGCCCTCGACGAGAAGACCTGGGCCGAACTCCGCGCACTGGCAGGCCGCAGCAAGTCCCAGACCGACAACGGCTGACAGGCCTCCCCGCAAGGGCGGCCTGCCGCATTCGCCCTCGGAACGAGTATGAATCTCACCGATACAGTGATGGAACGCTTGATCAACATCAAGTGGACCAACTTGGAAGGCCGCAACGCGCATTCGACTTCCCGGTCCCGGCTGATGGTCGAGTACCTTCGCCGGGCCTCGCTCTGGGCCGAGGTGCTGGGCGGTCCACCGCGATGGCCCTACTTCGACATCGCAGCGGCCCTGGCCCCGGAAGTCCTGGTGGCCCCCGCGACGGCCGAGCAACTTGAGAAGTACATCGAGGAGAACGTCGACGGCGTTTCAGCCGAGTTCGTCTGCCGCGCGGCCGTCCGGTGGGCGACCCTGCGGGACACACCGGGAGTGCGACTTCCGGACCTTCCGGACCCGTTCGAGCCCCTCATCCTCCTGTACGAGCGAGGCGGAGAGGTCCTCTACGACGACAGCTGGGCCTTCGACTTCGGCCTCCGCCGGATACAGATCAAGCTCTGGCACGAGCACCTCTCCCCGGAGCCCGCGACCGCCCTCGACCCGGCCACCCTGGACGCCCTGGACAACGAGGAAGTGCGTTGAGGCAGTGGGCGGCTCCGGCCGAACCGGAGCCGCCCACGCTCCGGACTAACCCAGCTCGCCGGCCTTGATGCCCGCGACGAGGCTCTGCCACGCCTCAGCGGTGAACCGGAGGTTCGGGCCGCTCTTGTCCTTCGAGTCGCGGATTGCGATCCCCGGGGTCAGCCGCAGCGCCTCCACGCAGTTGCCGCCCTGCTCGCTGCTGTAACTGGACTTGAACCAGCCCGCCGTCTGGTCGTGCAGGTGCATCACACACGCCGACCCCCAGCACGCCCCGCCCCGGCGACGTGCTCCACGACCGCAGAACCGGAGGCACCGGCATCCTCATGGACGTCATCGGCGGCCGCTACTACCTCCGCCCTCTGCGCGGCGGCATCGAGTGGACCACCCGCCCCGAGTACACCGGCCCACCGCCCTCGCCCTCCTCGGCGCCGCCCTCGCCGTCCCCACGAGCGCCGGCCTCGCCGAACTCGCCGTCCACCCCCTCCGCCGGGATCACCCCGGCGCGGCGAACCTCCTCTTCCTCGTGATCGTCTGCACCGGCACTGTCCTCCTGACCCGCGCCGCCTGCGCCGCCGTCCGACGCCGACGACGATGACCAGGAAGTCGGCGGGTCCGACTTCCTACTCCGGCGGGACGCGCCACAGAGGGTACGGGCGTATCCTTCATCCCCGCCGTACGGAGATACAGGGGATGGCATGGCGAGAACGCGAACCTCGCGTAGCAGGGTTACACCCTCCTCTCCCTCGACCGCGAGGGACTCCCGTTCCCGCCCGGCTGAGGAACCCCGAGGGCACGACCTGGCCGGCTTCATGCAGGTGTACCTCAACGTCGAAACGGCCGACCCGTACTACCTGCGCAAAACCCGGCGCACGATTCGCAGCTTCCGTTCGTACGACGCCCAGCGGGAGAGCTTCGAGCGGTTGCTCACCGAGCGGAGCATGACGCGCGGCGAGTTCTGCTTGAACACCTGGATCGACTTCGAGACCGACGAGGAAATGTACGACTACCTCGCGAAGGTCCACGCCTACCTCTTCCTCGACGCCGAAGAAGTCCCGATCCCGCCCGATTAAGGATTCGTCGTTCGCGGGCGGCTCTGGCTCAGCCGGAGCCGCCCACCGTCACCTCACCGCATACGGAACCCGTCAGGACCCCGTACGGGTCCCGTCAAGGCCGAACAGCCGCACACGAACCCCCCGTTAGTCTCTCGCCGTTACAGCGATCAGCAACACGGGGGTGTTCCATGGCCGACTTCACCGTCAGCCCGGAGTTCCTCGCCAAGCTCTGCCAGGACCTCAAGGGCTGCGGTGACGAACTCGACCAGGGCCTACAGGCGTTGAAGGGGGCGAGCCGCAGCGGGCTCGGGTACAACTTCCTGGAGGACGCCGGCAAGCACTTTCAGGAGAAGTGGGAGTTCGGGCTCGGCAAGGTCCGCGAATCCGTCAAGGTGCTCGTCGAGGGGCTGGAGAAGGTCCAGCGGGAGTACGACGGCACAGAGCAGAGCATCGTCAAAGCCCTCACCCCCCAGGTGAGCTGATGGCCGACCAGCAGCCGGACTGGTCCGGCCTCGGATTCAACCCCGCGCCGGGCGACCAGACCGCGGTGGCCAACCTGAGCGCGACTCTGCGCCGGGTCGCGGGGCACCTGGGGAGCATCCACACCACCCTGTCGCAGCTCTCCAATCACCAGGGGCAGTGGACCGGCACGGCCGCCGACAAATTCGCCGAGAAGTTCGGAGAACTCCCCGGCTACCTCCAGGACGCCTCCGACTCGCTCACCGCCGCCTACGGCGCACTCGACACCTGGTACAAGGCGCTCACCGAACACCAGCCCAAGGCCGCCGAGTTGGAACGCCAGGCGGTCGCCGCCCGGCAGCACAAGTCCGAGGCCGACCAGGCGCACACGACCGCCGCCGCCAACCCCGACCTCAAGCTGGCCGGTCAGAACTTCCCCGACGACGCCTCGCTCGCCGCCGCCACGACGCGCTACAACACGGCGAAGAAGCACCTCGACGAGGCGGCCGCCACCGTGCGCAGCGCCACGGAGGAGCTGCAGCACCTCCAGAGCCAGGGCGCCACCCTGCAGACCACCCACAGCGGCGACGCCCACAAGGCGGCGGACGCCATCCGCAAGGCCGCCGACAGCAAGGCCCCGCCGGAGCCGGGCTGGCTGGACAAGGTCGGCAACTGGTTCAAGAACCACGGTGCGGACCTGCTGACGGTGGCGGCGAGCATCGCCGGCGTCGCGGCGATCTTCTTCCCGCCGCTCGCCCTGGCCGCCGTCGCCCTGAGCCTCGCCGCAGCGGGAGCGCACGCCGCGCAGTACGGGGCGAAAGGGCTTTGGCCGCCGTCCTGGGACAAGGTCGGCAACTACCTGACCCTGTCCGGGGACATCCTCGGCGCCGTCCCGCTGCTGGGAGCAGCGGGCAAGGGCGGGCTCACCGCCATGAAGGTGGGCTTCAAGACGGGTGCCTCCGCGGGCGCCAAGGCAGGGGCCCGCGAAGTGGCCAGCGGGGTCAGCAAGGTCAAGTACCTCGACCCGCAGAACCCGCTCTTCCGGGTCACGGTCGAGAAGCCGGCCCTCAAGTTCGGGGTTCCCCTGGAGAAGGCCCAGAACCTCTCCGACGGGGTCCAGGCCGCCACCTCGCTCGCCCTGACCACACCGACCGCCATCGCCCTGGCGCACGACAACCCGAGCGACGACCTCAACAGCGCGGTGAACAACACCACCGGCGCCGCCAACGTCATGGGCGGCGCCGGCATGGCCTGGGGCGGCAGTACGCCGGCCAAGGTCGTCGGCGGCGTCCTCGCGGTGGGCAACGCCTTCGGGCTGTACGGATGGGCAACGGGCAATGGCCACTGACACGCCCTCGCTCTGGCTCTCCCTTCCGGACGGGTTCACCTCCGTCGACCTGACCGAGGACCTCGGCGATCGGATGGAGCGGATGGCCGACGGCCTGGACGCTGTCTTCGCCGACGCCGCTCCCGAGCAGAAGCTCAGCCTCGTCGTCGCCGCCGAGGCCGCGCTCCAGGCCCAGTTGCGCGAGGGTGCCGTCCACCTCTCCGCCTGCGTGGCGCGAGCGTCGGACGGCGAACCGGTCCTCGGCATGTTCACCCTCTTCGTCCGGCCTGAGGAGCTCGGTCCCCCGGGCAGCTACCCCCAGCGGGTCGCCGAACAACTCGGCGCCGCCTGGCCGGAGGCCGATGTCGGCGTGCTCGAACTGCCGCTCGGGCGCACGGCGGTGGCCGTCCGCGACCTCTACGTACCGGTGCCCGGAGCGTTCTACGGAGTGCCGGAGTCGACCGCCACCATCGTGCGACAGGTGGAGTTCCTGATTCCGCACCCGTGGAGCCCCCACGTGGTCGCGGCCGTCTTCACTACCGAGCAGGTCGGCTACTGGGAAGAATGGCTGCCGACGGTGGCCGCCGCGATCAGCGGCATATCCTTCTACCCGCCCCGGGACGAGGCGCTGGACGACGTGCCGCCCGAGCAGTGGGACAACATCCGGAAGGCCTTCGGTTGACGATCACCCTGTCCGACGAGGACATGCGCGGTGAACACCGTCTCCGTCGCGCGCTCGCCCTCATCGCCGTGTCGATCGGCTTGGTCCTCGGGCTCATCGCCGTGGCCGTGTACATCAACGAGCCCCTCGCCTTCGGCCTCGGGCTCCTTTACCCCCTAGTGATGGCTGTCGGATTCGGCATGCTGCACAAGACCGAGAGCGACACCACGTCCGCGAAAGACGAGGGCGGCTGGGCGATGCTGGTGGCCGTCATCGCTTTCATCGCCTTCATGGCCGGGGGGGTCGCCTGGCACAACCTGGTCCTGAGTTCGGGGCGGAACGTGACCGCCGTGGTCCTGACGGAGAAGGTCGATAAGTCATCCCGCGGCTCGGTGACTCGGTCGTACACCCTCGACCCACAGGGCACGACCGACGGCATTCCCGGCGGGAACCTCCAGCCGGACTCGGAGCGGTTCAAGCCCGGGGACGTCATCACCGTCCGGGTGGACCCGGCCGGTCGGGTCGCACCCAAGCTCCCGGGGGAGGCCGACTCCCCCGCAGCGCTCCTGACCTTCCTCGGCTGTGACGCGCTGATCGCCGCCGTCGTGCTCTGGGCGGCCCGCAAGCCACGACCGCCCCGCGCACCCGGCCCGACCCGCCGCCCGCTCGCCGAGCGTGGGAGGCGCGCCCGAGAGCGGTTCCTCGCGCTCACCGGGTGGCCGTTCGCCGTCACCGCGGCGGCGCTCTCCGCGGCGTGGCTGGGCCTGTTCCGACTCGCCCTCGGCAACCTCACGATGACGATCACGGCCGGGGTCGCCTACCTGTTCGTCATGTCGGGCTTCTTCGGCATGTTCGACGACGACAAGGCGAAGGACGCGTTCCGAAGCCGGGCGGTCCTGCTGACCGCCCTCGCCACCGTCGCCGTCGGCGCCTACCTATGCGCGACCACCTGACACCCGCCCCGAAGGCCGTCACAATCCCGGCGTAGCCTTCCACCCCGTCGCACCGAGGAGCGGGGGAAGCACGGCGGGAACGAGGACCCGTCATCAGCGAGGTGCCCCGCGACGCCGCCCGCCCCGGGCAGTGACCTATCCCCGCAGCACCCGCGCCCGCAGGTAGTTGCGCCGCCCGAAGTTCGGCTCGTCCACCGCCGTCAGCTCCTCCACCTGGAACCGGTACAGCGCCGCCGCCCCGCCCCCGGTGAGGTACTGCCGCCGGACCCCCTCGTCCTGCGCGAAGGACGGGTACCGCCCCTGGTAGGCCGCCAGTGCCGCCTCCGCCTGCCGCCCCCGGGCCTCGCTCGCGCTCCCGGTCAGCTGGAGTCCGCGCAGCTGCTCGCCGAAGGCCGGCGGCGGCAGGAAGACGGTGGCGGCGGCCCTGGCCTCCTCGGCGAGGTGGTGGCTGTGCCGGGTGGAGCGCTCGCTGACGAAGTACAGGACGAGGTCGTCGTCGTACGCGAAGAAGGCCAGGTTGGCGTGCGGCCCGTGCTCGTGGCCGGCGGTGGCGAGGGTGAGCACCATGGCCTCGGCGAGCAGTCCTTCGACGCCCTTGTGCAGCAGGTCGCCCGGCCAGTCTCCCTGCGTGATGTCGAGTCGGTACGGCATTCGTCACTCCCTCCGCTGGCACGCCCGGTGCCTTCGCGCCCCGAGCACGACTGAGCCGGGCGGGCGCCCCCTGGAAGGGGCCCCACGCCCGGCTCACATGCTCCACCCGCCATCCGAAACCGGACAAGGGGCGGAGCGGAATACCGATCGGTCCTACCGCGCCCGGTGCGACGCGTACCCGCGGGTCACCACCGGCATCGCACCGGGGCCCAGCAGCGGACGCAGCGCGCCCGAGCGCATCCGGTCCACCAGCGGCCCGCAGCGCCCGGCCAGCGGCGCCAGCACCAGCGCGACCAGGATGCCGACCAGCGCGCCGACCGCCACGTCGTGCGGGTAGTGCACGCCGACCCAGACCCGGGAGGCGGCCATCAGCGCCGCGAAGACCGTGGCGACGACCCCGAGCCGCCAGCTGACGAACCAGAGCGCGATCGCGGCGGCGAAGGCGATCACCGAGTGGTTGCTCGGGAAGGACCAGTCAGCACTGGTCGCGCTCGGGCAGGTCTCCAGCGAGACGCTGCCGCGGATCTGGTCGCAGGGCCGGAGCTCCTCGACCTGGCCCTTGAGGACGGAGTTGACGCCGTACGCGACGACCACGATCACCGGCGAGGCCAGCACCTTAGCCATCACCGCGGAGTCGGCGCCGCGCGCCCGCCACCAGGCGTGGAGCATGAAGAGCGCGAACAGTCCGAGGCCGATCGCCGACCAGACCTTGATCACGTCGTTCAGCCAGTGCGGCGCCGACTGCACCCACCCGTTGACCCGGGTGTACAGGCTGCCGTCGATGCCGCTGCCGTCGTAGACGGCCAGAGCCCGAGAAGACATCACACGTCACCTCCGTGACGGCGCGCCTTACGGGCGCGGAACAGTTCGAGAACAATGGGGAGCACGGAGACAACTACTACCAGACCGATGATCGGCAGCAGATATCGGTCGATGCTGGGAATCGAGGATCCGAGCCCGTACCCGGCCAGCACCACGCCGACCGTCCAGAGCGCACCGCCGGCCACCTGCCAGAAGGTGAACGAGCGGACCGGCACCTCCAGCACGCCGCAGAGCGGGTTCAGCACCGTTCGGACCACGGGGATGAACCGGGCCAGCACGATCGCCTTGCCGTGCCCGTACTTGCCCAGCAGCTCCTCGGCCCGCTCGACCCCCTCCAGCAGGCTCCTGCGCTTGGTGCGGCGCAGCCGCGCCCGGCCGCCGCGCCGGCCGATCAGGTAGCCGACCTGGGCCCCGAGCAGCGCCCCGACCAGGGCTGCGGGCAGCACCTGCCACAGGTGCAGCTGCGGGCCCTTGGTGGCGCCGGGCACGCAGAGCAGGCCCGCGGTGAACAGCAGCGAGTCGCCGGGCAGGAAGAAGCCGACCAGCAGGCCGGTCTCGGCGAACAGCGCGACGGCGATGCCGAGCGCGCCGAAGGCGGCGAGCAGCGAGGACGCGTCCAGCGGGTTCACCGCCAGGTGAGCCGCACCGAGGTGGGCAGCGCTCAGGTGAGCCGCATCGACGGGGAACTGAAGCAAGGCTGGCGGACCTCCCGTACGTTGGGGGCGGTTCACAGCGGAACCCGCCCCGACCGTCTACAGTGACGTAGACGGTCTACACGACTGTAGACGAATCCTGGAGGAAGCGCCGCCATGTCCGACGTACCGTCCGCCCGCCGGCCCGCCGGGGAGCTGGAGTCCGAGGTGCTGGCCGCCCTCTGGTCGGCCCGGCAGCCGATGACGCCGCAGGACGTCCAGACGGCGCTCGGCCGGCACCTCGCCCGCACCACCATCGCGACGATCCTGGCCCGGCTGCACGACAAGGGGACGGTCGAGCGCACCCGGGCCGGCCGCGCCTACGCCTACACCCCGACCGTCCAGGACACCGCGGGCCTGGCCGCCCGCCGGATGCACACCGAGCTGGGCCGCGAGGCCGACCGCTCCACCGTGCTCGCCCGCTTCGTCTCCGACCTCTCCGCCGAGGACGAGCAGCTGCTGCGCGGACTGCTCGGCGACGGCGGGCCCGGACCGTCGGGGGGACCGGAGGCCGGCACCCCGTGATGCTCGCCGTCTGGGCCCCGCTGCTGCTCCCCTTCCTGGCCGCCCCGCTGGCCCGCCGCCTCGCCGAGTCGCTGGCGCCCCGGGCCGCCGCCTGGCTGCTGGCCGGCACCGCCGTCGTCCTGGCCGGGGGCACCCTGTGCTCGCTCGGCCTGCTCGCCACCGCCGGACTGCTCCACCTGCCCCCGGTCGCCGCCCTCGGCCACCTCTCGCTGCCCTGGCTGACCTCCGCGGCGCCGGACGCCCCACTCGCCGCCGCCGTGGCGGGCCTCGCGCTCACCGCGCTCACCGCGCTGGCGGTGCGCACCGCCCGCCGCTGCCGACAGGACCTGCGGACCGCCCGGGCCGCCCTGCCGACGCTGACCGCAGCCGACCAGCATCCGGACATGCGCCCCTGGCGCGCCTCCGTACGCCGGGCGCGCGCCGCAGGATGGTTGCGGCCCGGCGAGAACCCGCTCACCGCCCTGCTGTCGCCGCCCCAGGACCACCCGCTCACCGTGCTGGACGACGAGCGCGCCGACGCCTTCGCCCTGCCCGGCCGGCTGCGCCGCCCCGGCCGACCGGGCGAGCCCGGCCGGATCGTGGTCACCTCCGGCATGCTGCGCGCCCTCAGCGGGCCCGAACGCTCCGCCCTGCTCGCCCATGAGCGCGCCCACCTGGCCGCCCGCCACCACGTCTTCCTCGCCCTCGCCGAGCACGCCGCCGCCCTCCACCCGGCCCTCCGCCCACTGCGCGCGCCGCTCGGGTACCACCTGGAGCGCTGGGCCGACGAGGTGGCAGCGGCCCGGGTCGGCGACCGCGCCGTGACCGCCCGCGCGGTCGGCCGGGCCGCCCTCGCCGCGAGCCGTTCGCCCTGGCCGGCCCGCCCCCGACTGGTCGCCGCCGCCCACTCCGGCCCGGTCCCGCGCCGGGTCGCCGCGCTGCTCCAGCCCCGCCCCGCCGCCACCCCGGGCACACGGCTGCGGGCCGTCGCCCTGGCCCTGGCCGCCTGCCTGGCGCTGACCACCGGCGCCACCCTGGAGGCCACCGCCGACCTGCACCACACCGTCGAAGCCGCCCAGCACGAACCGGGCGGGGGACGCTGAGTCACCCCGGGGGTTCCGTACCGGCCGGTATGCCGACTTGGCAGACCCCGTCCCCACCGGCCCACCGCACCCGTACGCTTTCGTCAGCGCGTCGACCCCGGCGCGTCCTCGAACGGCGGCGAGGAGCAACGCGAGTGCGGCAGACCGGACGGCAGTCCCGACGACCAGAGCGCCGCACCTCGCCGACCGCGGCGGAGCTGGCCAAGGTCCACGAACGCACCCTCGCCGACGCCGCCGCCCGCGAACTCGCCCTCCCCGAGACCGGCGGGTCCGGTTCGTCCGGCGGTGCCGGCGGGCCGGGTCGGATCGAACCCCGCCCTGAGATCGGCGACTCCTGGGCCCGGCTGCGCCGCCTCGGCCTCGACCCCGACGCCGGCGCCGCCACCGTCCTGCTCGGCCCCGCCGAACTGGAGCAGCGCCGCCGGACCAGCGGGCTGGACACCGTCATGCCAGTGCTGCGCGAGACCCTGCTCGGTCCGGCCGACCCGGCCCCGCTGATCCTGGCGATCGCCGACGCCGAGGGCCATGTGCTCTGGCAGGACGGCGAGCGCGGGCTGCGCCGCAGCGCCGACCGGATCGGCTTCGTCACCGGCGCCCGCTGGATCGAGGAGAGCGTCGGCACCAACGGCATCGCCGTCGCGCTGCGCGCCCAGCGCCCGATGCACGTCCACTCCGCCGAGCACTACCTGCGCAGCCACCACACCTGGACCTGCGTGGCCGCACCCGTGCACGACCCGGCCACCGGACGGCTGGTCGGCGCGATCAACCTCAGCGGACCGGCCCACAACGTCCGCCCGTTCCTGCTCCAGCTCACCACCACCGCCGCCCGGCTCGCCGAGACCGAGCTGCGCGCCCACCGACTGGAGGCGCTGCACCAGCTGCGCACCCTGGCCGCCCCGCTGCTCGCCCGGGTCGGCGGCCCGGCCCTGGTGGTGGACGCGGCCGGCTGGACCGCCGCCGCGGCCGGACTGCCGCCGCCCACCCGGCTGCGCGTGCCCAGCGAGGGCTGGACCGCGGCGGCCGTGCACTGGGTGCCCGGCCTGGGCGAGTGCGTGCTGGAACCGCTCGCGGACGGCTGGCTGGTGCGCCCGGTCCGCTCGCCCGAGGCGGACGGCTCCGGCACGGTGAGCGCCGAACAGGCCGAGGGCGCCCGGCTCCGGCTCGACCTGCGCCGCCCGGACCGCCCCGAGCTGTACGTACGGGGCGCGGCCGACAGCTGGTCGCACCCGCTCAGCCCGCGCCACGCCGAACTGCTGCTCCTACTGGCCACCTCGCGCGAGGGCAGCTCCGCGGCACAGCTCGCCGAGGCGCTGTTCGGCGACGCGGGGCGGACGGTGACGGTCCGGGCCGAGCTCTCCCGGCTACGCCGCTACCTGGGCGGGCTGCTGGCCCACCGACCGTACCGCTTCGCCGACTCGGTGCTGGTCACCGTGGACGGGCCGGAGGACCCGTACGACCTGCTGCCCGCCTCCACCGCCCCGGCGGTCCGGCGGCTGCGGGCTGGGCTCGCGGCGGGCACGGTACGGCTGCCGGGCGCCGCTGCGCCCGTACCGGACCCGCGCCCCGCGAGGGACGGGACGGCCGGTGGTCAGCCGCCCGCGAGCAGCGCGGCCAGCTGGTCGTCGGTCGGGCCGCAGTCGCGCTCCTCCTCGACGGAGACCAGCGCGTAGGTGCGCTCCAGCCAGGCCTGGACCCGGGGCTTGGAGGCCTCCAGCAGGGCGCTGCCGTGCGGGGATTCGAGCGCCACGTGCAAGGTCGAGCCGTGGCAGGGGCAGTAGGCCGGCCACAGCTTGACGTCGCCCTGGCCGCTCAGCGAGCGCAGGCCGTCGCGCAGCAGATCGCGGGAGAACACCCAGTCCGCCTCGTCCGGCCGCCCCAGATGGAAGGTCAGCAACACCTCGTACGGGCGCAAGGCGTCGAAGCGGAACCGGGTGCGCACCTCGCCGACCACTTCCTCGCCCAGCGAGATCCGCAGCATCAGCACCTCCTCCACCGCCGCCGGAGCGGCGGTGGAGCCGCCCCCATCGCCGCCCGTGGGGGTGGCGGCGAGGGGAGCACTGGAGGCTGCGGACAGCGGGTCGGGCGGCATGACGGTCTCTCCGGGAACGGCGCGGGATGCCATCAGACTGCGTCACCCGCGGCCGGGCGGGCAAGGGTTGCAAGGGGGTTGCAATAACCCCCGTCCGGACCGGACGCCCCTTACCTCGACGGCCAGACGGACCGTCAACTTCCGCCTGTCGAAGGGATGTCCGGAGAATGGATGGATTTTGTCCGCGCTGCGGCCGCCCACTGGTACGCTCTCCCCCTCCCGGCGCGGGCCCGCGGCGGAACCGGTGCGAATCGGCCGGATCCGGGCCCGGCGGCAGCGCGTGGGAGAATACTGCCGACGCGACGGCGACTTCGGAGAGGGAGGGGTCCGGTGGCTGCGCGCGAGGACACCGCGCGGGACGTGCGGGACGTGCGGCACGAGCCCGAACGGCACGGTCGGCACGGTCGGCCGCGCCCCTTCGGCGGCCGGTTCCGGCTGCCCACCCTGCGCTTCTCCGGCGCCGCGATGGCGATGTCCACCGTCGTCGGCATCAGCATCGCCACCACCCTCCTGCTCAACGAGCAGCAGGGCATCGGCCGTCGGGCCGGCGTCGCCCGGGTCGGCACCACCCCGCCGCCCACCCCGAGCACCACCGACCAGGCCGAGGCGGCCGCCGAACACACCCCGGCCGCTCCCCCACCCTCCGGCCGCCCGCACGGCTCCAGGCCCACCGGGCACCCCTCCACGCACCCGTCCGCCCCGGCGAACGCCGCCACCCCGCCGCCGGCCGGGCTCCCGGCGGGCACGTCGGCACCGGTCACGCCGTCGACCGGCGGGCAGGCCTCGGCCGGACAGGAGCCCGGCTCCTCCGCCAACGCCCCCGCCGCGGTCCCGCAGGCGGGCGCCGCGGCCGGCCCCTCGCCCTCGGCCCAACCCCTCACGCCCTCGGGCGTTCAGCCCGACACCGACGCGTCCAACACCGGGCAGCCGGGCGTAACCCAGTCACCGCACCCGCCCGGGCTCCGGCCGGTCGCCCCGACCCAACCCGCACCAGCCCAACCCGCACCGGCCCAGCCGGCCTCGCCGCCCGCCGCCGCGATCCCGGGCGACAACGGCGCCGCCGGGGAGACCACGGGGGACGCCGATGCCGCCCCCGGCGCCACCGGCGCCACCGACCCGACCGAGTCCACCGGCTCCGCCAACTCCTCCGATGCGACTGGCGCGACCGAGCCCACCGACGCGGAGGCCGACCAGTCCCTGACCGGCACCGGTCACGCCACCCCGCTCGGGCGTGACGGCCTCCGGCACGCGCTCGACCTCACCGTGGCCGAGCCGGTCACCGCG
This sequence comes from Kitasatospora sp. NPDC001159, assembly GCF_053598235.1. Lineage (NCBI taxonomy): Bacteria > Bacillati > Actinomycetota > Actinomycetes > Kitasatosporales > Streptomycetaceae > Kitasatospora > Kitasatospora sp. NPDC001159. Next base: position 33,458 of record NZ_JBSFJV010000047.1, on the reverse strand, counting down.
CTGCAGGCCGAATTCCGGCTCGCCCCGGGCGAGTTGGCTCCCGGCAGCGGCGCTGCCTGGACTAACCTGCCGGGCGCCGTGGTGACCGTCCAGCAGGAGCGCGGCACCCTGGTCTACCGCTTCACCACCCCGCCCGGGACGGACGTCAAGCCCGGCCGCTACAGCTTCGTCGTGCGCGGCACCCGCCCGGCCGAACCGGTCGGCGCGGTGCGCAAGTCGGCCCCGCTGGAAAGCTGGAACGCCGCCGCCTTCGGCATCGACCACCCCCGGGCGGTCGCCGCGCTCGGCGGTTTCGGCCCGCTGCTGCCGCTGCCCGTCCAGCCGTTGGCGCACGCGCCCCGCTGACCCGGCGCTTCGCCGACCCGCTGACCCTCCCTCGGCTGATCCTAATCTCCGACGATCGGACAGCTCAGCGCTCCCGCCGGGCGCAACCCCGCAGCCTCGTTCGTTACTGTGAGCAGCACCCGGCCCGGCGCCCTAGCGGCCCCGGCCCAGGCCGTCGTTCCGCACCCGAGGAGGAGTCCTTGTCCACCGTCCTGACCCAAGGCGGCAACGCACCCCTGACCGCCGCGCGGGTGACCGTCGAGGTCACCGCGCCCAAGGCGCTGGACGTCTCCGGCCTGCTGCTGACCGACGCCGGCAAGGTCCGCTCGGACGCCGACTTCGTCTTCTTCAACGCCCCGCACGGCCCGGGCGTCAGCCTCCGCCCCGCCGCCGCCGGAGCGCCGGACGCGATCACCGTCGACACCGCGGCCGTCCCGGCCGACATCAGCAAGGTCGTGGTCACCGCCAGCCCGGCCGACCAGTCCTCCACCTTCGCCGGGATCGAACCCACCGCCACCGTCCGGGACGCCGACACCGGTGCCGTCCTGGTCACCTTCACCCCGCCCCGGCTGGGCCTGGAGACCGCGCTCATCGTGGTCGAGGTCTACCGGCGCAACGGGTCCTGGAAGGTGCGTGCGGTCGGCCAGGGCTACGCCGACGGCCTGGCGGGCATCGCCACCGACTTCGGCGTCAGCGTCGACGACTCCCCCGCCCCGACGCCCCAGCCCCCGGCCCCGGCGCCGGCCCCGGCCCCGGCCGCAGCCGCGGCCTCGCCGAGCGCGCCGACCGTCCAGATCACCTCCCCGGCCGCCCCGCCGCTGCCGCCCGTCCCGCCCGCGCCGCCGGCTCCACCCGTGAGCCCCGTTCCTCCGGTCGACCCGCGGATCGCCCTCGCCACCCCGCCGGTCCCCCCGACCCCGCCCGCGCCGCCCGCCGCCCCGCCGGCCCCGGCCGACCGCCCCAAGGTCACCCTGGACAAGGGCCGGGTCAGCCTGGTCAAGGGCAGCTCCGTCTCCCTGGTGAAGAACGGTCGCCCGTTCCTCTCCTCGGTCCGGATGGCGCTCGGCTGGGAGTCCGCCGCCCGCGGCCGCGACATCGACCTGGACGCCTCCTGCCTGGCCTTCGACGCCCGGCACAAGCGGCTGGAGACGGCCTGGTTCATGAAGCTGAACATCTTCAACGGCGCGATCACCCACTCCGGCGACAACCTGGTCGGCGGTGACGGCGGCGACGACGAGGCGATCACCGTCCACCTGGAGGGCCTCCCGGCCGAGGCCCACGCGCTGGTCTTCGTGGTCAACTCCTTCTCCGGCCAGAAGTTCACCGAGGTGCGCAACGCCTACTGCCGTCTGGTGGACGTCCGGAGCGAGGAGGAACTGGTCCGCTTCGACCTCACCCACTCCGAGCCGTACACCGGCGTGGTGATGTGCAAGCTGGTCCGCCGCCCCTCCGGCGAGTGGGAGATGACGGCGCTCGGCGAGTTCGTCGACGGCAAGACCGCCCGGGCGATGATCGAGCCCTCCGCCGCACTGCTCTAGCCCGCAACGTCACGGGTACGCCCGCGAATTCACCCTCCTGAGGCCTCAAGTCATCCACCAGCCGACTCGATCTCCCCTTAGGGGGGTGAACCGCACTCTCCCCTGCACTCGTTGAGGAGAGACCGTGCCACGCCCCCTGTCCCGCCTCGCCGTTGCCGGCACCGCCGCCGCACTCGCCGTCGGCCTGATCACCCCCACCACCGCCCAGGCCGCCACCAGGCCCGCCACCCGCGCCGGTGCGCTGCAGTGGGCCGCCCTCGGCGACTCCTACACCGCGGGCATGATCGAGGCCACCGGCGAGCTGACCGAGCCCCGCGACGGCTGCGCCCGCACCCCCGGGTCCTACCCCGAGCTCATCCGCCGCGACCTCGGCTCCCTGGTCAGCCTGCGCAACGTCAGCTGCAGCGGCGCCACCAGCAAGAACGTGTACGCGACCGCGCAGAGCCCGATCGGCCGCCCGCTCCCGCCGCTCGGCACCGACCCCGACGCTCCCTACCCGCCCATCCCCCCGCAGATCGACGCGGTCGGCCCGGCCACCGACCTGATCACCGTCGGCACGGGCGGCAACGACCTCGACTTCGGCGAGATCCTCAAGAGCTGCATCGAACTCGGCGCCACCACCTTCGGCCGGGGCACGCCGTGCAAGGACAAGTACGACGCCGAGCTGTCCGACCGGTTCAACCGCCTGCGCGCCGACTACGGCCGGATGCTCACCGCGTTGCACGCCAAGGCCCCGTTCGCCAAGGTCCTCACCGTCGGCTACCCGCACCTGATGCCCGAGGACACCAACCTCTGCCGGTACGGCGACCTGCTGCAGTTCTCCACCTTCACCACCGGCGACCTCGCCTGGGCCCGCGACGCCGTCCTCCGGCCGCTCAACGCGGTCATCGCCCAGGACGCCGCCGCCCACGGCGACACCTTCGTCGACCTCTACCCCGCCACCGCCGGCCACAGCGTCTGCGACGCCGACCACTGGCTGGACGGCGTGCTGACCAGCGTCCTCCCCCTCAAGTACGCCCTGGTCCACCCCAACGCCAAGGGACAGGCCAACGCCGCCGCCCTGGTCGAGGACGCCGTCCTCGGCGGCTGACCGACGAGCGCCGTGCGGAAAACCACTGGCCGGACCATCCCTTTCCCGATCATCCTGTCCGAATGCTCATTCGCGAAGCCACCCCCGAGGACTGGCCGGCCATCTGGCCCTTCTTCCACGCCATCGTCGCCGCCGGCGAGACCTTCCCCTACCCCCTGGACATGTCCTCGGAGTTGGGCCGGGAATGGTGGATGCACTCCGCCCCCGACCACACCGTGGTCGCGGTGGACGAGGACGGACGCGTCGTCGGTACCGCCACCATGAACCGCAACCGCCCCGGCAACGGCTCGCACGTGGCCAGCGCCAGCTACATGGTCGACCCGGCCCACCACGGTCGGGGCATCGGCCGGGCCCTGGTCGAGTACTCCCTCGACTGGGCCCGCCGGGCCGGCTACCGCGCCATGCAGTTCAACGCGGTGGTCGCCAACAACCACCACGCCGTGAAGCTCTACCGGTCCCTCGGCTTCGAGATCGTCGGCACCGTCCCCGAGGCCTTCCGCCACCCGGTCGACGGCTACGTCGGGCTGCACGTCATGTACCGCCCGCTGTAAGGGACTTACTCCTCGATCGCCCCGCCGACCGTGCGCAGGTGCTTCCGGAAGCTGTACGCCGGACGGGCTGCGCGGAGCGCCAGGTACTCCTCGAACCTGGTCTGCTCGCGCAGCGTGTCACCCGAGCGGATCCGCTCGGCCTGCGCACGCTCGGTACCGGCGATCCCGGCGGCCGTCTCCAGCACCGCCCCCACCCGGTCGGCCGGCACGAACAGCACGCCGTCCGCATCCGCGAACACGACGTCGTCGGCGCCCACCAGGTGCGGCCCCACCCGCGCCGACACCAGCGCCTCCCGTTCCCGCTCGTCCAGCCGCATCGGACCCAGCGGCAGCGCCCCGTAGCTGAACACCGGCAGCCCGATCTCCAACAGCTCCCGGGTGTCCCGGTGCAGCCCCCACACCACGATCCCGGCCACCCCGGCGGCCCGCGCCTCCAGCACGGCGAGATCCCCGATGCAGGCCTCGTCCGTCCGCCCGCCGTTGTCGATCACCAGCACGTCCCCGTCCCGCGCCGCCCCGTACGCCTCCAGGAACACGTCCACGCTCCCGTAGTGCCGCACCGGCAGCACCCGCCCCGCCACCCGGGCCCCCGGCACCACCCCACCGACCCCCACCGGCGCCGCCCGCAACCCCGCCCCGACCCGCACGCACGCATCCGCCACCACCGCGGTGGACAGCCCCTCGAACGCCTTCAGCATCACCAACTCCTCTCAGCAGAAGCTAAGTTGACCATCACTGGGATCCTATGCCGGGCCTCGAACTCACACCATCGAGTGGAAGTCCGCCGCGTACTGCACAGCCCGGCCCGGCGGCGAATAGCGTGACGTCCACCTGAAGGAGGGGCATCATGAGTGCTGTGGCGCATGAGCAACCGATCACGGGCTCCCCATCGCAGGCCGACATCCTGCTGGAGAGCTTCCTGAGCCTGCACTCCCCCGAAGGCTTCCGGGCCGAGCTCATCGAGGGAGAGATCATCGTGGCACCACCGCCGGACGGCGATCACGAGGACCACATCAGTCACCTGATCAAGCAGGTGATCCGGCGATCCAAAACCGACATGAGCGTGTCCGGCGGCAAGGGCCTCCGCCTGGTGAGCGGCGGTCTCTGCCCAAAGAACCACGTCATCCCGGACGCCACGTTCGCCCCCGAGGAGCTCCGCCTCTTCCGAGGTGCTCCGTCCTGGATGGAGCCGGACGGCGTCGCCATGGTGGCGGAAGTGACCTCCGCCAAGCCCGACCAGGACCGCGTCACCAAGCGGCACTGCTACGCCCGGGCCGGGATCCCGCTCTACCTCCTCATCGACCGGGAGAAGTCACAGGTCAGCCTCTTCGGCAAGCCGCACCACGAGGAGTACACCGAGGTTCACCTCGCCGCCTTCGGCGAACCGCTCGCCCTCCCTGCCCCGTTCGACTTCGACCTCGACACGAAGCCCTTCCTCTAGGAAGCACGAAACGGCTCGTACCCCCTCCCACACAGGGAGTACGAGCCGTTCCAGCATGCGGAGCGCGCTAGTTGCGGGTGGCCATGGCGCGCAGGAAGAAGGTGAGGTTGGCCGGGCGCTCGGCGAGGCGGCGCATGAAGTAGCCGTACCACTCCTGGCCGTACGGGAGGTACACGCGCATGGTGTTGCCCTCGCCGGCGAGGCGCAGCTGCTCCTCGGGGCGGATGCCGAACAGCATCTGGTACTCGAAGGAGTCCCGGGTGCGGTTGTTCCACTCGGCCAGCTGACCGGCGATCTTGATCATGTTGGGGTCGTGCGAGGCGATCATCGGGTAGCCCTCGCCCGCCATCAGGATCTTCAGCGCGCGGACGTACGCGAGGTCGACCTCGTGCTTGCCCTGGAAGGCGACCGACTCGGGCTCCTTGTAGGCGCCCTTGCACAGACGCACGCGCGAACCCGCACCGGAGAACTCGCGGCAGTCGGCCTCGGTGCGGCGCAGGTAGGCCTGGAGGACGATGCCCAGCCAGGGGAAGTCCGCCCGCAGCTCACGCGCGATGGTGAGGGTGGAGTCGGTGGTGGTGTGGTCCTCCATGTCGAGGGTCACCGTGGTGCCGGCGTCGGCGGCGGCCTCGCAGATGCGGCGGGCGTTCTCCAGCGCGATCTTCTCGCCGTCCACCGGCAGGAACTGGCCGACGGCCGACAGCTTGACCGACACCTCGGCGCCGGCCGCGAGGCCGGTCTCCTTGAGGGCCTTGAGCAGGTGCTCGTAGGCCTCGGCGGTGCCGGCGGCCTGGGCGGCGTCCTGGGTGTCCTCACCGAGGTGGTCAAGGGTGACCTTGCGGCCGGTGGCGACCAGGTCGTCGCAGGCGGTGACGGCGTCGTCGAGGGCCTCGCCCGCGACGAAACGCTCGACTATCGCGTGGGTCGGGGGGAACTTCTCGACCACGGTGCGGACCTGCGGGGACCGGGAGGCCGCGAGAAGGGCGGAACGGAGCATCGTGACTCCTGGAGCTGGTGTTTCCAAGGGTGGCAGAAAGGGCCGGGGCGGCGGTACGGGGGTGAGCCGCCGCCCCGGCGGGCGACGCCCGGCTGCGGGACCGGGCATCGCGGGTGACCGATGGCCTCTACAGCGGACCGGTCGGCATCAAGGCCGGTCAGCCCATGTGCGGGTAGCGGTAGTCGGTCGGCGGGACGAAGGTCTCCTTGACCGAGCGGGTCGAGGTCCAGCGCGCCAGGTTCTGCTTGGCGCCGGCCTTGTCGTTGGTGCCGGAGGCCCGGCCGCCGCCGAACGGCTGCTGGCCGACGACGGCGCCGGTCGGCTTGTCGTTGATGTAGAAGTTGCCGGCCGCGAAGCGCAGCTTGTGCATCGCGTCCTGGGCCGCCGCGCGGTCCTGGGAGATGATCGAGCCGGTCAGGCCGTACGCCGACACCGACTCCATCTGCGCCAGCATCTCGTCGTACTTCTCGTCCTCGTAGACGTACACGGCGAGGATCGGGCCGAAGTACTCGTCGCGGAAGTACTCCGAGGCCGGGTCCTGGCACACGAGCACGGTCGGGCGGACGAAGTAGCCGACCGAGTCGTCGTAGCTGCCGCCGGCGAGGACCTCCACCTGCGGGTCGGCCTGGGCGCGGTCGATGGCGGCCTTGTTCTTGGCGAAGGCGCGCTCGTCGATGACCGCTGACATGAAGTTGGACAGGTCGGAGACGTCACCCATGGTGAGGCCGTCGACCTCGGCGGCGAACTCGTCCTTCAGGCCCGCCCACAGCGAGGCCGGAACGTAGGCCCGCGACAGCGCCGAGCACTTCTGGCCCTGGAACTCGAAGGCGCCGCGGGTCATCGCGGTCTTCAGGACCTTCGGGTCGGCGGACGGGTGGGCGACCAGGAAGTCCTTGCCGCCGGTCTCGCCGACGATCCGCGGGTAGGTGCGGTAGCCGGCGATGTTCTCGCCCACGGAACGCCACAGGTGCTGGAAGGTGGCGGTGGAGCCGGTGAAGTGGATGCCGGCCAGCGCCGGGTGCTTGAGCGCCACGGCGGAGACGTCCAGGCCGTCACCGGTCACCATGTTGATGACGCCCTTGGGCAGGCCGGCCTCCTCCAGCAGCTGCATCAGCAGGTGCGCGGAGAACTGCTGGGTCGGGGACGGCTTCCACAGCACCACGTTGCCCATCAGCGCGGGCGCGGTCGGCAGGTTGCCGGCGATCGCGGTGAAGTTGAACGGGGTGATCGCGTAGACGAAGCCCTCCAACGGGCGGTGGTCGCTGCGGTTCCACACGCCGTCCGAGGAGATCGGCTGCTCGGCCATGATCTGGCGGGCGAAGTGCACGTTGAAGCGCAGGAAGTCGACCAGCTCGCAGGGCGTGTCGATCTCGGCCTGCTGGGCGGTCTTGGACTGGCCGAGCATGGTGGCGGCGGCCAGGGTCTCGCGCCAGGGGCCGGCCAGCAGGTCGGCGGCCTTGAGGAAGATCGCGGCGCGGGAGTCGAAGGAGAGCGCCTGCCAGGCCGGGGCCGCGGCCAGGGCAGCGTCGATGGCGTCCTGCGCGTCGGCCTGGGTGGCGTTGCGCAGGGTGCCGAGCCTCGCCGCGTGGTTGTGCGGCTGGACGACGTGGATCTCGGTGCCGCCGCCCATCCGGCGCTCACCGTTGATCGTCATGGTCAGCTGGACCGGCTCCTGGCCGCCCAGCTCCTTCAGCTTGGCCTCCAGACGGGCCCGTTCCGGGCTGCCGGGGGCGTAGCTGTGGACCGGCTCGTTCACCGGCGCGGGGACCTGGGTCACAGCGTCCATGAAGCGCACGCTCTCCTTCGTTCAGTGCGGGGGATTGCCGGCGCGGGTCGCACGCCGGCCACAGCACGAACGCTATTCCTGCCCGCCCGGCCACATGATTGGCCGGGCGGCTAAATTCCCCCGTACGGCGTTGTCCGGGCCGACGAAAGCGGTCACGCGACGGTCACAACCGGCCCCACGGGCCCCACGGCCTCGCGGTCACGACCGCCCGTCAGGCGGCCCGCCCGTGACGGCCCGTCCCCGGGACCGGGGTCACCCGCCGGTCCCAGTCGATCCGGTAGCCGTGGACGGGCCGGAGCATCTTCTCCGGGCTCATGAAGGTCCGCATCGCGATCGGCGCGACCAGCTTGAACACCATCCGCCCGACCGCCCCGGAGGTCTTCTGGCTGTTGGTGCGGGCCGCGTCGGCGGCGATCTTCTCGACCCGGGGCCTGCGCATCGCCTCGTACGCGGCGAAGGCGGCGGTGTGGTCGGGCAGGTCGCGCAGGCAGCGGGCGAGTTCGACGGCGCTCTCGACGGCCAGTGAGACGCCCTGCCCGGAGCTGTTGGACGGCGCGTGCACCGAGTCGCCGACCAGCACCATCCGGCCGCGGTACCAGCGCGGGACGGACGGCATGATCTCCAGCCGGGGGAAGGTCTCCATGGTCTCCACGTCCGCCATCCGCAGGACCTCGCGGGCGGGCAGGTCCTCGGCGTGCAGCTCCCGGCAGCGGCGCAGCCACTCCGCCATGCCGACGGCGCGGACCTTCTCCGGGGTCAGCGGCTCGGGTTGCGGGATGTTGCTGAACCAGGCGGTCCCGCTGCCGTCGGCCAGGCCCCAGTAGCCGAAGAAGGCGCGGGCGCCGTTGGCGAAGTGCACCGACTCGCCGCGGCCGGCCCGGCCGGGCAGCCGGTAGGAGCTGTAGCCGCCGATGCCGAGCAGGCCGGTGTACTGGGCGGCGGGCGCGGCCGGGTCGATCAGGGTGCGGACGGTGGAGCCGGTGCCGTCGGCGCCGATCAGCAGGTCGCCGGTGGCGCTGCTGCCGTCGGCGAACCGGGCGGTGATGCCGTCGGCGCCCTCCTCGGCGCCGACCAGCCGCTTGCCGTAGTGGATCGCGATGCCGGTCTCGCCGAGCCGCCGCTGCAGCACCTCGTACAGTTCGGCACGCCGCATCAACCGTCCGCGCGGCAGGTCGGCGAGGCCGGTGAACTCGGCCAGCACGCCGCCCTTGCCGTCCTCGATTACCATCGGGCCGACGGGCTGCCCGATCCGGTCGACGTCCGCCTCCAGCCCGATGAGGGCCAGCGCGCCGAGCCCGTTGGGTGCGATCATGAAGGTTCCGCCGATGCCCTCGGCGGAGGTCCGGTAAGCCTCGAAGACCTCCGCCTCGATGCCGGCCTTGCGCAGCGCCAGCGCCATCACCGGGCCGGCGATGCCGCCGCCGACGATCAGGGCCTTCTTGGTTGTGCGGGTGGTACCGGTGTTGCTGGTCGTGCTCATTCCAGGCTCCTCATGAATTCCTGCAGGGTCCGGTTGAAGTCCGGCTCCCCGAGCTGTCCGATGAGGCTCTCGGTGAAGCGCCGCTCGGCCTGCAGCAGCGCGAGGGCGTACTCCTCCTCGACGACGAACATCGGGTGGACGTCCGTCTCGACGGCCTTGCGCAGCATGGCGCGCGAGGCGTCGATCCGGGCGTCCAGTGCCTCCAGCCGCCGGCCGAGCAGGTCGGCCGACTCCGCGGTCGGGAGCACCACGAGCAGGCACAGCGCCACGCCGAAGGCCGGGTACTCCTCCTGCGGTTCGGCGATCCACTCGCGCATCCAGTCCATGAGCTCCGTCTGGCCCTCGGGCGTGAGGGCGTAGACGGTGCGCTCCGGCCGCTGGGTGTCGCGGACGGTCTCCTGCTCGGCGACGAACCCGGCCTTCCGCAGCTGCTCCACGACCATGTACAGCGAGCTGCGGTTGTACTTGATGTTTCGGTCCTTGCCGTGCTCCTTGAGCCGGCGCCCCATCTCGTACGGGTGCATCGGCTCGGCTCCGAGCTCGGCCAGGACCGCGAGGGCCAACGGGTTCGACACCTTGCGTCGCTTCGCCATGAGAACGTTCCTCATCACTTGGTCAGTACCGACTATCCAGCGTTGAATAGTCAGAGTCAACTATTTAGGATTGACGAACCACAACTCTGTCCGCCCGGCTAAAATCAACCACACGGCGTTGTCCGAGCGGATGAAGGAGGGCCCGGCGTGACCACCCCCGGTCTCCCGCTCCGCCAGCTGCTGATGTCCCTGGGCGAGCCGCTGGTAGAACTCCAGGCCGCCCCGCAGGGGTTGGACGTCCCGGTCCGCGACGTCGCGATCCTCGACCCGGAGGACCCGCCCACCGCCGCCCCCGGCGAACTCGTCCTCGCCATCGGCGCCCGCGGCCGCGCCGCCCTCCCCGCCCTGCGCGCCGCCGGCCGGGCCGGCGCCGCCGCCGTCGCGGTCAAGCTGGACGGCCCCGGCCAGGCCGACGCCCTGCGCGAGGCCGCCACCGACGCGGGCGTCGCCCTGCTGTCGGTGCGCCGGGAGACCCGCTGGGAGCACCTGGACTCGCTCGCCCGCGCGATCATCGCCGGCCCGGACGCCCCGGACGCGCCCGGCGCCCCCGAGCCCAACGCGGGCGACCTCTTCTCCCTCGCCCAGACCGTCGCCGTGCTCACCAACGGCATCGTCTCGATCGAGGACACCTCCAGCCGGGTGCTCGCCTACTCCCGCTCCTCCGACTCCGACGAGGTCGACGACCTGCGCCGGCTGTCCATCCTCGGCTGGCAGGGCCCGGAGCCGTACCTCTCCAAGCTCCGCGAGTGGGGCATCTTCCAGCACCTGCGCACCTCGGACACCCCGATCGCGGTCGAGCCGCACCCCGAGCTCGGCCTGCGCCGCCGCCTCGCGGTCGGCATCCGGGCCGGGGCGCAGCCGCTCGGCACCATCTGGGTACAGGAGGGCGCCCAGCCCCTGGCCCCGCTGGCCGAACAGGCCCTGGTCGGCGCCGCCCGGGTGGCCGCCGCCCAACTGGTGCGCCGTCGCCGCGAGTTGTCCGCCGACGTCCGGCTCACCCAGACCCTGCTGACCGGGCTGCTGGAGGGCTCCACCGGCCCCCAGTCACTGGCCACCCACCTGGGCCTGGACGTGCGCCGCCCGGCCACCGTACTGGCGTACGGCGCCCACGCCGCCGAGGCGCTGCACCGCTCCGACGTCACCGGCCTGATCTCGGTGCACACCGCCGCCCGGCACCGCACCGCGCTGCTCGCCCCGATCGAGACCCGGGTCTACGTGCTGCTGCCCGAGCTCCCGCCCGGCCTGCCGATGGCCACCGTGCGCGGCTGGGCGGCCGAGGTGGTCACGGCGGCCCGGGAGCACCTCGGGGTGCCGCTGCGCGCGGCGATCGGTTCCACCGTCGACGGCCTGGCCCAGGTGCCCGACTCCCGCGCCCAGGCGGACCGGATCCTGGACGCGATGGGCCGCGGCGGGGTGGACCTCGACGTCGCGGCGCTGATCGACGTCCAGGCCGAGGTGCTGGTCAGCGAGATGCTGGCGCTGCTCCAGGACCGCACCGGCCTGCGCGACCCGCGGCTGACCGCGCTCACCGAGTACGACCGCCGGCACGGCACCCGGCTCGCCGAGTCGGTGCTCGCCTGGCTGGACGCGCTCGGCGAGGTCCGGGTCGCCGCCGACGCCCTGCACATCCACCCCAACACCCTGCGCTACCGGGTCCGCCGCGCCGAGCAGTTGACCGGCATCGACCTCGCCCAGCCTCAGCAGCGGCTGCTGGCGATGCTGCAACTGCGGCTGCCCGCGGACGAGTAGTCCACGGGCAGCACCCCGTTCAGAACTGACGGCTGGTCACTCACCGACGTCTGCCGAACGGCGACGCACCCATGAGCAGCGCCCTCCCGGGACCGAGTCATCCACGCCCCGCCCGCCACTGCTCCCAGGCCGCCAGCCACAGCTGCTCGGCCAGCCGGTGCTCCTCCCAGACCGCGGCCCCACCGCCGCCCGGCCGATCCCGCCACAGCTGCTCCCAGGCCCGCTGCGCCGGCAGGCTGGCCACCTCGCTGGCGAACACCGTGTACCGGACGACCTCCTCCACGGCCGCCTCCCCCGCCGACGTGCCGATCAGCCAATGCGTCTGCTGGGCAAGCCGGTTGAGATGGTTCACCATCGAGGTCACCGCCGCCGCGGCCTCTTCCCGGGTCTCGGTGGCGAGCCGCATCTGCTGGCGCACCGCCGTCTCCCAGCGCACCGCGCAGGCGTCCCCGCGCAGCGCCCGCGGCAGCCTCGGTGTGCGCCCGACCCGGACCTGCGCCTCGATCGCGGCGGTCTCCGCGATGCTCTGCGCGATCAGCTCCCGGTGCGCCTCCAGCCCTGTCACGGGCGGCAGTTCGCGTTCCTCGACCGGTACGTACCGGGCCCGCCGGGAGGCGAGGTCGCGCAGCAGGTCGGTGCGCCCGCTCAGATAGCGCTCGAAGTCCCCTATCCCGCCGAGCTCCACACCGCCGGGGGCGACCCCGCGCCCGCACACGGTCACGGTCAGCCCGCCGACCCGAAGCCGCCCGGCCCAGACCGGCCCGGCCGGATCCACTCCGCCCGGCGCCACCGGCCGGTCCTCGTGCACCTCCACCGCGCAGGGCTCGCCGTCCACGGTGATCCACTCGCGCAGCGCTCGTACCCGGCCCGGCCCGTCGCCCTCGTCGATGCCCAACTGCTCGTAGACGCGGTCCCGTTCGTCCTCGACCACGTCCTCCAACTCGGGCAGCAGCTCGGCGTGCTCGGCCCCCGGCCGGTAGGTGCGCACGGTCACGTACGGTCCGGCCGCGGACGTCCAGTCGCCGCACTGCACCTCGACCCAGCACAGCTCGCCACCGCAGGTCTCGAAGGCGGCCAGCGCCTCGCTGCGGCGGGCCGGCCCGGCGGTCACGCCGTACACCGGGAAGTCGAGCGCGGCCAGGGTCCGGCGGGAGAACTCCTCCTGGTCGGCGAAACGATCCTGCCCGCCCAGCCGGGTCGGGCCTGGCCCTCCGTCATTACGCTCCTGGGGCCTTCCGCCGCTCTCCCGCACCATCCTGTGCCGCACCCCCGAGTCCTCGCGCCCGCACCGCTGACGCCACCTTACGTGCCCGGAGCTGCCGGGTCATCAGCTCGGCTGCCGTCCGCGGGCGGTGGCCGTGTCAGGCGGCCCGGTTGTCAGCCGCCATCCCTACGCTGGCCGCATGACCGTACAGAGCACGCCGGAGCAGCACGGCTTCCCCGCCCGGATCAGCATCGTCACCCTCGGGGTCTCCGACCTCGACCGCAGCGCCCGCTTCTACGAGAGCCTCGGCTGGAAGCGCTCCGCCGCCTCCAGTCCGGAGATCGTCTGGTTCCGCACCGCCGACTCGGTGCTCGGCCTCTTCCCCACCGAGGAGCTGGCCGCCGACGCGGGTGTCCCCGCGACCGGCGAGCCCTCCTTCCGCGGCGTCACCCTCGCGGTGAACCTGGAGTCCCCCGCGCTGGTGGACGCCGCGCTGCGGACGGCGGTCGAGGCCGGCGCCGTGGTGGTCAAGCCGCCGGTCCCGACCGGCTGGGGCGGCTACTCCGGCTACTTCGAGGACCCGGACGGGCACCTGTGGGAACTGGCCCACAACCCGTTCTTCCCCTTCACCGAGGACGGCTCGCTGGACCTGCCGTGACTCACTGAACCTGCCGTGACTAGTTCCTGGACCGCGCCTTGAAGGCCGCCTTGCGCGCCTCCTTGGCCAGCGCCCGGTCCGGGTGCAGCTCGCCGATCGCCTCCAGGACGTCCGCCGTGTACGGGTGGTCGACCCGCCACAGCTCGCCGAACCACTCCGCCGGATCGCCGTTCACCGGCAGGTCGGTAACCAGCTCGCGCATCAGCTCGGCGTCGCCGCCGTTGTCCAGCAGCTGGGCGGCGAAGGCGTCGACCACCGTCCACAGCGCCATCGCCCGGTCCGGCACCGGCACGTCCGCCGCGCCCTGCGCGGACAGCCAGGCCCTGGCCGCACCGCCCAGCTCCGGGTCGTCCAGCACCTCCCGGACGGCGGGCTCGGCGTCCGCCCCCAGCAGGTTGAGCGCCGAGAAGCACAGCATCCGGCGCAGCGGGCCGTACCCGTCGTCGCCGCGCGCCGCCGCCAGCAGCTCGCGCGCCGCCGGCACCGGCTCCCGGCCGGCCACCCAGACCCGCAGCTCCTCCTCCGGCAGCACGTTGGCCGACTCGCACACCCCGCGCAGCAGCTCGGCGGCGTCCCCCTGGGCCAGCTCGCCGACCAGCGGCGCGTCGTAGCCGTCCTCCAGCAGCCACTGCCGGATGCCGTACTGGCCGAGCGGAGTGAGCCGGACCAGCCCGAAGCGGGCCGACTCCTCCTCGTCCAGCGGCGCCTCACCGACGACGGCGGGCTCCTCACCCTCCTCCTCGTCGAACAGCTCCGGGTCGATCGGACGGTAGTCCAGCAGGCCCAGCTCGGCAAGGTCCCCCAGCATCGGATCCAGGGCCACCATCACGTCGGTGATGTCGCCGAGCAGTTCCTCGCTCGGCTCCTCGCCCTCCGGTACCACCAGCAGCGCGGCCAGCACGCCCAGCGGCACCGTCTCGTTGCCCGGCTCGGCGAAGGCGGTGGTCTCGTACAGCACCTGCAGCGCCTCGTCGAGCAGCTCGGCGGCCTCCTCCCGGGCCTGCTCGACCTCGTTCAGGCCGTCCTCGTCCTCCTCCGCCGTGACTTCCGCAGCCTCGCCCTCCTCCTCCGGCAGCGAGTCCGCCTCCACCGCCAGCTCCCGGACGATCCCGGCGGCGGTCAGCCACAGCTCCAGGACGGTCTCCGGGTCCCCCTGCTCGACGGGCTCCAGATCCGGCCCCGGCACCGCGACGTGCTCCCCGGCCGCGGTCGTCCCCAGCTCCACCAGGTCCAGGTCGCAGGCCAGCGACCAGGCCCGCAGCGCCTCGACCTCGGCCTCCTCGGGCACCTCGCCCTCGGCCGGGGCCAGCCCCAGCAGCCGCGCCGCGGACGCCTGGTCCTCCTCGACCAGGTCGCCGAGCTCGTCCACCACCCGGTGCGGAGCCGCCCAGCGGGCCAGCGCCAGCGCGTAGCCGAACATCGGCACGGCCTTCGCCTGCTGGGCCAGCTCCTGTTCGCCCGGCAGCTTCACCGGCGGCACCAGGACGGCGGCGTCGTCCAGGTCCTCGTCGTCCAGACCGTGCGCGGCGAACGCCCCGTAGAGGTCCTGCAGCTCCATGTCGGCCGGCAGGACGGCCTCGGCCGCACCCTCTCCCGCAGACGCTCCCGCGTTCTTCCGACGTCGTCCGGCCATCGTTGTGCGCTCTCCCTCAGCCAGCGGTCAGCCCAAACAGCTCCGCGTACCCGTCTACCACCTCAGCGTATAGGTCGGGCACCGCCGATGCCCGGCCTCAAGGGGCGCGCACAGGGGCGCGCGCCGCCAGTTTGCGCCTACCCTTTATCCTTCGAACTGGTACCCACGCACACCCCGCGCGGTCCACCGGGCAACGAAGCCCGAATCCTCAGCTCATCCGCTCCACCAGGGAGCCCCGCACCGCGGCCACCACCACAGCGCCTCCGGACGGGCGCGCCGGCACATCCCGCCGACCCGGTGGTGCCCTGCCACAGGAGACCCCTCACATGGCGGACCTCTCCCCCGCCGGCTCCGTGCTGCCCACCGCGCAGCTCGACGGACGCCGACTGTCGGAGGCCCTGCTCCCCCTGGAGCTCGCGCCGCGCGCCCAGCTCCAGCTCGCCGCGATCAGCCGCTGGAACGCGATGCGCGGAGTCCGCGTCGGCCTGGTGGCCGCCGCCCTGCTGTTCATGCTGATCGGTGCCAACCTGGCGACGCCGATCTACCCGCTCCTCCAGCAGCGCCTCGGGCTCGGACCGCTCGACACCACGATCCTGTTCACGATCTACGTGTTCGCGCTGGTCCCGGTGCTGGCCATCGTCGGCCACTGGTCCGACCACCTCGGCCGACGGGCCCTGATCCTGCCCGCCGTCGCGCTGGCCGCCGCAGGCGATGTCGTGTTCGCCACCTCCGGCAGCTTCTGGCAGCTCGCCCTCGGCCGGGCGATCCAGGGCATCGCCGTCGGCCTGTCCACCGGCGCCGCCGGAGCCGCCCTGGGCGACCTGCTGCCGGACCACCCGACGCTCGCCGCCAAGCTCACCCTGGCCTGCTCGGCGGGTGGCGTCGCACTCGGCCCGATCGTCGGCGCCCTGCTGTCCGGCGGCTCCGACCCGCTGCTGACGCCCTTCCTGCTGCACGCCATCGCACTCCTGGCGCTCTGCGCGCCACTGGCCGTGGTCCACCCCCGGATGCCCGGGCGCAACCGTCCGCCGGCCTCCCCACCCCGCATCACCACCCCGGCCCACCTGCGCCCGCAGCGGCTCGCCCTGCCGGTCACCGGCCGCCGCGAGTTCCTGCTCGCCGCAGGCGCCGGGTTCATCTCCTACGGGGTCTTCGGCGTCTACCTGGCCCTCGCCCCGGCCTTCTCCGCCAAGCTGCTGCACACCTCCTCGCACCTGACCGGCGCGATCGTGGCCGCCCTGCTGCTCGGCTCCTCCGCCGCCGCCCAGCTGATCGTCCCGCCGACCGCCGACCGTCTCGTCATCGCCCTCGGCATGACCGGCCTGGCCACCGGCCTCGCGCTGGTCGTCGCCGCCGGGTACACCGGCACCCCGGCGCTGCTCTTCATCGGCAGCGTCCTCGGCGGCATCTGCCAGGGCGTGGCCTTCCGCTCGCTCTTCACCGCGGCGGTCGCCGCGATGAACCCGGAACGCCGGGGCTCCGAACTGAGCGCCCTCTGGATCATCGTCTACCTCGGCAGCTCCCTCCCCATCATCGGCGTGGGCGCCCTGGTCCAGGCCTACGGCCTCCTCCCCGCCGTCAGCGGCTTCGCCGCCCTGGCGGCCATCCTCTGCACGGCCCTGGCCCTCGCCGTCGCCCGCTCCCCGAAGCGGGCCTGACCGGTACCAGAACGCCGCTGCCCGGGACTCGTTAGGAGTCCCGGGCAGCGGCGTTTCACGGCATCCACGATGACCAGATCTGGAATGCAGCCGTCCCCGATCTCCACCAGGTCCAGATTGATCCCCTGAAGCGCGCCATGGGAAGGCCGATTCCGCAGATGTACCACTGCCGCGCGACCCCTTCCCCGGAAGGAAGGAATCGCGCGGCAGCGGGTTGACGATCGACTGATCTCAGACGTTGAAGCCGAGCGCGCGGAGCTGCTCGCGGCCGTCGTCGGTGATCTTGTCCGGGCCCCACGGCGGCATCCAGACCCAGTTGATCCGCAGGTCCTTCACCAGACCGTCGGTGGCGGTCTTGGCCTGGTCCTCGATGACGTCGGTCAGCGGGCAGGCCGCCGAGGTGAGCGTCATGTCGATGGTGGCCACGTCGGACTCGTCGATGTGGATGCCGTAGATCAGGCCCAGGTTGACGACGTCGATGCCCAGTTCGGGGTCGACGACGTCCATCAGGGCCTCGGTCAGGTCCTCGACCGACACGGTGCCAGCGGTGGTGCCGACGATGACGCCGTTCGGCTGCTCCTCCGCAGTGGAGGCCTGGGCGTCGGTGGTGGTGTTCTCGTCACTCATGGTCTGTCCTCCTTCGCGGGGTCAGTCGTTGGCGGGGTGGGCGAGGGCCTGGGCGGTGGCGTCCTTCCAGGCCATCCAGCTGAGCAGGGCGCACTTGACCCGGGCCGGGTACTTGGAGACGCCGGCGAACGCGACCGCGTCCTCCAGTACCTCCTCGTCGCCCTCGCCCTGGCCCTTGCTCTGCATCAGCTCCAGGAAGGCCTCCTGGACCGCCTGTGCCTCACCGACGGTCTTGCCGACCACCAGGTCGTTCAGCACCGAGGCGCTGGCCTGGCTGATCGAACAGCCCTGGGACTCGTACGAGACGTCGGCGACCGTCGCGCCGTCGAGCTTCACCCGCAGGGTGATCTCGTCGCCGCACGTCGGGTTGACGTGGTGCACTTCGGCGTCGCCGTCCCGCAGCCCCTTGCCGTGGGGATTGCGGTAGTGGTCCAGGATGATGTCCTGGTACATCGAGTCGAGCTTCATGTCCTGCGGGTCCCGTCAGCCGAAGAAGTTCCGGACGTGGTGCAGGCCGTCGATCAGCGCGTCGACCTCGCCCGGCGTCGAGTACAGGTAGAACGACGCCCGCGTGGTCGCCGGAATTCCGTACCGCAGGCAGACCGGCCGCGCGCAGTGGTGCCCGACGCGCACGGCGATGCCCTGCTCGTCCAGCACCTGGCCCACGTCGTGCGGGTGGATGTCGCCGAGGGTGAAGGAGATCGCGGCGCCGCGGTCCACGGCCGTGCGCGGGCCGATGATCCGCAGGTCCGGCACCTCCAGCAGGCGCTCCACCGCGTACTCGGTGATCGCGTGCTCGTGCGCCGCGATCTTCTCCATGCCGATGCCCTGGAGGTAGTCGATCGCCGCGCCCAGCCCGACCGCCTGGGCGATCGGCGGGGTACCGGCCTCGAACTTGTGCGGCGCCGGGGCGTAGGTGGACGAGCCCATGGTGACGGTCTCGATCATCTCGCCGCCGCCGAGGAACGGCGGGAGGTCCTCCAGCAGCTCCTGGCGGCCCCACAGCACGCCGATGCCGGTCGGGGCCAGCATCTTGTGGCCGGTGAAGGCGACGAAGTCGGCCTCCAGCGCCTGCACGTCCAGCACCATGTGCGGCGCGGCCTGCGAGGCGTCGATGACGACCAGCGCGCCGACCGACTGGGCCTTGCGGACGATCGTCTCGACCGGGTTGACCGTGCCCAGCAGGTTGGAGACCAGGGTGAAGGAGACCACCTTGGTCTTCTCGGTGATCAGCTCGTCGATGTTCGACAGGTCGAGCCGGCCCTCGTCGGTCAGCCCGAACCACTTGAGCTTCGCACCGGTGCGCTGCGACAGCAGCTGCCACGGGACGATGTTGGAGTGGTGCTCCATCTCCGTGATCACGATCTCGGAGTCGGCGTCCACCCGGTACGGCTCGTCGGCCCAACCGAGCATGTTGGCCACGAGGTTGAGCGACTCCGAGGCGTTCTTGGTGAAGATCACCTCGTTGCGGCTCGGCGCGTTGATGAACGCCGCGACCTTGTCGCGGGCGCCCTCGTACATCGCCGTGGCCTCCTCGGCGAGCACGTGCACGCCGCGGTGGACGTTGGCGTTGTGCCGCTCGTAGTAGGCGGTCAGGGCCTCCAGCACCTGGCGCGGCTTCTGCGAGGTGGCCGCGTTGTCCAGGTAGACCAACGGCTTCCCCTCGTGCAGCACGCGCTGCAGGACCGGGAAGTCCTTGCGGATCGCGTCGGTGTCGAGCAGACCGGACAGCGGGGTATGGGTCACTCGGAAGCGCCGCCCTTCACATACGCCTCGTAGCCCTCGTTCTCCAGCTTGTCGGCCAGCTCGGCACCGCCGGACTCGACGATGCGGCCGCCCGCGAAGACGTGGACGTAGTCGGGCTTGATGTACCGCAGGATGCGGGTGTAGTGGGTCACCAGCAGGGTGCCGACCTCGCCGGTCGAGCGGACCCGGTTGATGCCCTCGGAGACGATCCGCAGCGCGTCGACGTCCAGGCCGGAGTCGGTCTCGTCGAGGATCGCGATCTTCGGCTTGAGCAGCTCCAGCTGGAGGATCTCGTGGCGCTTCTTCTCACCGCCGGAGAAGCCCTCGTTGACGTTGCGCTCGGCGAAGGCCGGGTCCATCTGGAGGGCGGCCATCGCCTCCTTGACCTCCTTCACCCACAGCCGCAGCTTCGGGGCCTCGCCGCGGACGGCGGTGGCGGCGGTGCGCAGGAAGTTGCTGACCGAGACACCCGGGACCTCGACCGGGTACTGCATGGCCAGGAACACACCGGCCTTGGCGCGCTCGTCGACGGACATCTCCAGGACGTCCTCGCCGTCCAGCAGCACCGAGCCGCCGGTGACGGTGTACTTGGGGTGGCCGGCCAGCGAGTAGGCCAGGGTGGACTTGCCGGAGCCGTTCGGACCCATGATGGCGTGGGTCTCGCCCTGCTTCACGGTCAGGTCGACGCCCTTCAGGATCTCGCGCGGGCCGGCCTCGGCCTCGACGGAGACGTGCAGGTCGCGGATTTCAAGGGTTGCCATGTGTACTCAGGACTCCTGGTTGACGGAGACGAGCACATCGTCCCCTTCGATCTTTACGGGGTAGACAGCGACCGGCTTGGTGGCGGGCAGGCCGGAGGGCTTGCCGGTGCGCAGGTCGAAGCTGGAGCCGTGCAGCCAGCACTCGATCATGCAGTCCTCGACCTCACCCTCGGAGAGCGAGACGTTCGCGTGCGAGCAGATGTCGTTGATCGCGAACACCCCCTCGTCGGTGCGGACGACGGAGACCGGCACGCCGTTGAGGTCCACGCGCTTGGGAACGTCCTCCTGGAGGTCGCTCAGCGCGCAGGCACGGAGGAAGGTCATCGTGGTCAGACCGCCGCTTCCAGCTCGGCCTCGATCTTCTCCATGAGCTGCTCCTGCACCTCGGCCACGCCGATCTGCTGCAGCAGCTCGGCGAAGAAGCCGCGGACCACCAGGCGGCGGGCCTCGTCGGCCGGGATGCCGCGGGCCATCAGGTAGAACAGCTGCTCGTCGTCGAAGCGACCGGTCGCGGAGGCGTGGCCGGCGCCGACGATCTCGCCGGTCTCGATCTCCAGGTTCGGGATCGAGTCGACCCGGGCGCCGTCGGTGAGCACCAGGTTGCGGTTGAGCTCGTAGGTGTCGGTGCCGAGCGCGGCGGCGCGGATCAGCACGTCGCCGACCCAGACCGCGTGGGCGTCCTGGCCCTGCAGCGCGCCCTTGTACGCCACGTTCGACCGGCAGTGCGGCTTGTCGTGGTCGATGATCAGGCGGTGCTCCAGGTGCTGGCCGGCGTCGGCGAAGTACAGGCCGAACAGCTCGGCCTCGCCGCCGGGGCCGGCGTAGTTGACCCGCGGGTGCAGACGGACCAGATCGCCGCCGAAGGTGACGACCACGGACTTGAACGAGGCGTCCCGGCCGACCAGCGCGTTGTGCTGTGCGGCGTGCACGGCGTCCCGGTCCCAGTCCTGGACGGAGACGAAGGTGAGCTTGGCACCGTCGCCGACCAGCAGCTCGACGTTGGCGGCCCGGGTGCCGGTGCCCGCGTGGTTGAGCACCACGACGGCCTCGGCGAACGGCTTGACGTCGATCACCACGTGGGCGAAGCGGACCCCGCCCTCGGCGCGCACGTCGATCCTGACCGGCTCGGTCAGCACCGCGTCCTTGGGGACGGTGACCACGAGCGCCTGCTCGAAGGCGCTGAAGGCCTGCGCGGCGACCCGGTCGACCGGCTTGCCGGCCTTGCCCAGACGGGCGTCGTCCCGGCCGACGGTCTCGGCGGTGACGCCGTCCGGCAGCGTGAACTCGACCTTGTCCTCACCGCGCTCGGCAGCAGCGGCGGTCCCGTCGTGCAGCCCGCCGAGGCGGTGCAGCGGGGTGAACCGCCAGTCCTCCTCGCGGCCGTGCGGCACCGGGAAGTCGTTCACGTCGTAGGAGGGCTTGACCGCGACGCGCGCGTCGATCGGCTGCTGGACCGCGGTCCGGCCGGTGCCGGGGCCGGCGAGCTGCGCGCCCGCACCGGCGGTGCCGACCTCGATCGAACCGGCGGTGGTGGAGCCGGTGGTGTTCTGAACGTCAGCCATGGCTGTCGTAGTGCTCTCTTCCTCGAAAAGTGGTGGGCGGTCGGCGGCTGGTCGTCAGCCGACCGCGCCCTCCATCTGCAGCTCGATCAGCCGGTTGAGCTCCAGCGCGTACTCCATCGGCAGCTCACGCGCGATCGGCTCGACGAAGCCGCGGACGATCATCGCCATCGCCTCGGTCTCGGTCAGACCGCGGCTCATCAGGTAGAACAGCTGGTCCTCGCTGACCTTGGAGACGGTCGCCTCGTGGCCCATGGACACGTCGTCCTCGCGGACGTCCACGTACGGGTAGGTGTCCGAGCGGGAGATCGTGTCGACCAGCAGCGCGTCGCACAGCACGTTGGACTTGGCGCCGTGCGAGCCCTCGCCGATCTCGATCAGACCGCGGTAGGAGGTCCGGCCGCCGCCGCGCGCCACCGACTTGGAGACGATGTGCGAGGAGGTGTTCGGCGCCATGTGCACCATCTTGGCGCCGGCGTCCTGGTGCTGGCCCTCGCCCGCGAAGGCGATCGACAGGGTCTCGCCCTTGGCGTGCTCGCCCATCAGGTAGACGGCCGGGTACTTCATGGTGACCTTGGAACCGATGTTGCCGTCGATCCACTCCATGGTCGCGCCCTCGTACGCCACGGCGCGCTTGGTGACCAGGTTGTAGACGTTGTTCGACCAGTTCTGGATGGTCGTGTAGCGGCAGCGGCCGCCCTTCTTGACGATGATCTCCACGACCGCCGAGTGCAGCGAGTCGGAGGAGTAGATCGGCGCGGTGCAGCCCTCGACGTAGTGGACGTAGGCGTCCTCGTCGACGATGATCAGCGTCCGCTCGAACTGGCCCATGTTCTCGGTGTTGATCCGGAAGTAGGCCTGCAGCGGGATGTCGACGTGCACGCCCTTCGGCACGTAGATGAACGAGCCGCCGGACCACACGGCCGTGTTCAGCGCGGCGAACTTGTTGTCGCCGGCCGGGATGACGGTGCCGAAGTACTCCTTGAACAGCTCCGGGTGCTCGCGCAGCGCGGTGTCGGTGTCCAGGAAGATGACGCCCTGCTCCTCCAGGTCCTCGCGGATCTGGTGGTAGACGACCTCGGACTCGTACTGGGCGGCGACACCGGCGACCAGGCGCTGCTTCTCCGCCTCCGGGATGCCGAGCTTGTCGTAGGTGGCCTTGATGTCCGCCGGCAGGTCTTCCCAGGACTCGGCCTGCTTCTCGGTGGACCGGACGAAGTACTTGATGTTGTCGAAGTCGATGCCGGAGAGGTCGGAACCCCAGGTCGGCATGGGCTTCTTGCCGAACAGCTTCAGGCCCTTGAGACGCAGGTTCAGCATCCACTCGGACTCGTTCTTCTTGGCCGAGATGTCGCGGACGACGTCCTCGCTGAGCCCGCGCTTGGCCTCGGCACCGGCGGTGTCCGGGTCGGCCCAGCCGTACTCGTAATTGCCCAGGCCCTCGAGCTCGGGGTGCGAAACGGTGTCAGTCATGCGAGCTTCCTAACGCGCGGACGCTGAATCTTCGGTGGACGTACCGGCAGTCGGCACTGCATCGGAGCCGCGGCCCGCCGGGGGCTGGGCAGGCGACGATGCGGCACCGGGTGCCGGCACATAGGTGGTGCAGACCCCGTCGCCGTGGGCGATGGTGGCCAGCCGTTGCACATGGGTGCCCAGGAGCCGGGAGAAGACCTCGGTCTCCGCCTCGCAGAGCTGCGGGAACTGCTCGGCGATGTGCGCGACCGGGCAGTGGTGCTGGCAGAGCTGGGCGCCCGCCGGGGCCTTGGCCGCGGCCGACGGGACACGCCGCACCGTGGCAGCGTACCCGTCCGCGCTCAGCGCCTGGGCCAGGGCCTCCGGGCGCTCCTGCGCCTCGGCCCGGGCCAGGGTCTCCTGGTACTTCTCGCCCTGCCTGCCGAACCGGGCGCGAGCGAAGGCGGCGACCGCCTCCTCGCCCGCCTTGCCGCCGCCCACCGCGTCCGAGATCCAGCGCAGCGCGTCGGCCGCGAGCTGGTCGTAGGCCTGGTAGAAAGCGTCCCGGCCGCCGTCGGTGAGGGCGAAGACCTTGGCCGGACGGCCGCGGCCCCGGCTGCCGTAGACCCGCTGCTCGCGGGACTCGACCAGCCCGGCGGCGGCCAGTCCGTCGAGGTGGCGGCGGACGGCGGCGGCGGTGAGGCCGAGCCGGTTCGCCAGGTCGGCGGCGGAGGAGGGGCCGTGGTCCAGGATCGAGCGGGCGACCCGGTCACGGGTGGCGCGGTGGCCCTCCAGCAGCACCTCGGCCGCCGTCACGGGCACGTCGCAGTCGGGGGCCGACTCGGCCTCCCGCTGCGGGGCGTGCTCGCGCATGTTTTTCACAACACCAGTGTTGCGTAATTACTTCCGTCTGGACAAGCCGTGATCCAGGCCTCACTGGTGTCATCTGTCACGCAGGCAAGGCTTACCTGACCTGCGTGAACGATCATCCGGGCCGCCGTCCGGCGGGTCCGTTCAGTCCTCTTACACTCGCCGGTATGCACTCCGAACCCGCGGTCCAGATCGCCGGGCTGGTCAAGCGCTACGGCGACAAGTCGGCCGTGGACGGTCTCGACCTCACCATCGCGACCGGCGCGATCACCGCCGTCCTCGGCCCCAACGGCGCCGGCAAGACCACCACCATCGAGACCTGCGAGGGCTACCGCCGCCCCGACGCCGGCACCGTCCGCGTCCTCGGCCTCGACCCGGTCACCCAGAGCGCGCAGCTGCGCCCCCGGATCGGCGTCATGCTGCAGTCCGGCGGCGTGTACGCGGGCGCGCGCGCCGTCGAGATGCTGCGCCACACCGCCAAGCTGCACGCCCACCCGCTGGACGTGGACGCCCTGGTCGAGCGCCTCGGCCTCGGCTCCTGCGGCCGCACCACCTACCGCCGGCTCTCCGGCGGCCAGCAGCAGCGGCTCGCCCTGGCGATGGCCGTGGTCGGCCGCCCCGAGCTGGTCTTCCTGGACGAGCCCACCGCCGGCCTCGACCCGCAGGCCCGCCGTGCCACCTGGGAGCTGGTCCGCGACCTGCGCCGGGACGGCGTCACCGTGGTGGTCACCACCCACCACATGGACGAGGCCGAGCAGCTCGCCGACCGCGTCGCCGTCGTCGACCGCGGCAAGGTGATCGCCGACGGCACCACCGAGGAGCTGTGCCGCGGCGGCGCCGAGAACGCCCTGCGCTTCGACGGCCCACCCGGGCTCGACCTCGGCCCGCTGCTCAAGGAGCTGCCCGCGGGCGCCACCGCCGTCGAGACCACCCCCGGCAGCTACCGCGTCGAGGCGCCGGTGGACCCGCAGCTGGTGGCCACCGTCACCGGCTGGTGCGCTGCCTCCGGCATCCTGCCCGAGCGGCTGTCCGTGCAGCGCCGCAGCCTCGAAGACGTCTTCCTCGACCTGACCGGACGGGAGCTCCGCTCGTGAGTACCACCGACTACGCCCCCAAGCCGGGCGCGGCCCCGGTCGGCCGGATGCTGCTCGCCCAGACCGCCTTCGAGACCAGGATGCTGCTGCGCAACGGCGAGCAGCTGCTGCTCACCGTGGTCATCCCGACCGTGCTGCTGGTGCTCTTCTCGGCCGTCGACATCGTCGCGGTGGAGGGCCCCGGCAAGCGGGTCGACTTCCTGGCGCCCGGCCTGCTCGCGCTGGCCGTGATGTCCACCGCCTTCACCGGGCAGGCCATCGCCACCGGCTTCGAGCGCCGCTACGGCGTGCTCAAGCGGCTCGGCGCCAGCCCGCTGCCCCGCTGGGCGCTGCTGACCGCCAAGACCGGTTGCGTGCTGGTCACCGAGGCGCTGCAGGTCGCCCTGCTGTCGGTGATCGCGCTGGCACTCGGCTGGTCCCCGCAGGGCAACCCGCTGGCCGTCGCCGCGCTGCTGGTCCTCGGCACCGCCGCCTTCTCCGGGCTCGGCCTGCTGATGGCCGGCACCCTGAAGGCCGAGGCCACGCTGGCCGGCGCCAACCTGGTGTTCATCCTGCTGCTGCTCGCGGGCGGGGTGATCGTGCCGCTCGGCAAGTTCCCCTCGGCCGTGCGGTCGGCGCTGGAGCTGCTGCCGATCTCGGCGCTCTCCGACGGCCTGCGGTCGGTGCTCCAGCACGGCGCCGGGGTGCCCTGGTCGGACCTCGGCATCCTGGCCGGCTGGTCCGTCCTCGGCCTGGCCGCGGCCGCCAAGTTCTTCCGCTGGGAGTAGCCCCCTCGCACGAACAGCGCGACGCCCCCGGCCGCTTGAGGCCGGGGGCGTCGGTGCGTTCAGCCGACGGTTCGTCAGCCCTGGCTGCCGCCGCGGCGCTTGCGGGCGTGCAGCACGAGCGCGCCGCCGACCAGCAGCACGCCGCCGCCGACCGCCGCGATCATCGGGGTGGCATCGCTGCTACCGGTCTGGGCGAGCGCCGGGGCGCTGGTGGCGGGCGCCGGGGCCGCCGGGGTCTTGCTCGGGGTGGGGGTGACCGACGGGGTCGGGGTGGCCGAGGGGGTGGTGCTCGGGGTCGGGGTCGGGGTCGGGGTCGACGTCTGGGTGGGCGTCGGCGTGGGGGTGGGGGTCTTGGTGGGGGTCGGGGTCGGGGTCGGAGTCGGCGTGTGGCACGGCGCGATGGTCTTGGTCTCGTCGATGTTCCAGCCGTGCTCGGCCGGGGTCTCCGTGGTGTGGACGACCAGCTGCGCCTTGATCGGAGCGTCGTGGTCCTTCACCGGAAAGGTGCCGTGGAACTCCTTGGGGAAGGCCTTGGCGTCCAGGACCTTCTCGCCGTCGACGGTGAGGCTGACGGTGTTGTTCACGCCTTCCTTGTCGCTGTAGTTGATCAGATCGATCACGACCTTGTCGCAGGTCACCGACCATGTCGGCACGTGGGCCGAGGCATTGGTGGCCAGCGCCAGGGGCAGGAGAAAACCGGCCGCCGCCGTGCCGGCGAGTGCCGTCGCACCGATCCGAATGTGCCGCTGCTGTCGCGCCATTACGCTGTTCCCCTCCGAACGGTCTTGCGCAGCAGGCGGGTTGAAGTGGTTCGCGGTGGCCCGCTACGACTGTCCGGGGGACTCTACCGGCACGCCCGCACCTCGCCACACCCCGCCGCACGACCGGATTTCGTCTGTCGGCCCGTTCCCGGATGCGCTTGACCAGCCCATCACAGCCGCCACCTCGTAGAACGCGGATTCGGCAAACTTGAATGAACTTCGTCACCTTTCAGACGGAACGGCGCCCCCCGGTGATCGGGTTCAATCACCGGAGGCGCCACTTCGATCAGCCGACGAACATTCGGGCCTTTCGGGCCGATTCGGCCGATGAGGCCTGACCGCCTTGCCCGAACAGTCCGCTTTGCGCCCTGGCCGCCACACTCGCGCCCCGCCCCAAGATCGCCTGTAAGGCCGCCTACGATTGACCGCGTGCTGAACCCCTTCTCCCTGCTCGCCGACCGCTGGCAGCCCTCCGCCGCGATGGTCCGGCGCGCCGCGTTCGCCGCGCTGGTGATGAGCGTGGTCATCGTCGTCACCGGCGGCGCCGTCCGGCTCACCGCCTCCGGCCTCGGCTGTACCACCTGGCCCCGCTGCACCGGCGACAGCCTCACGCCCACCCCCGAGATGGGCTTCCACGGCATCGTCGAGTTCACCAACCGGATGCTCACCTACGTGCTGAGCGCCGCCGTCGGCTGGGCGATCCTGGCCGCCCGCTGCCACCGGCCGTGGCGCCACAGCATGACCAAGCTCGGCTGGGCGCAGTTCTGGCTGGTGATGAGCAACGCCGTGCTCGGCGGCATCACCGTGCTGACCGGCCTCAACCCGTACACCGTCGCGCTGCACATGATCGCCGCGGTGGCCCTGGTCTGGGTCGCCCTGCTGATGTGGGAGCGGTCCAAGGAGGGCGACGGCCCGGCGAAGCTCGCGGTGGCCCGCCCCATCCACCAGCTCTCGTACGTCCTGGTCACCGTGATCGGCCTGCTGGTCGCGGCGGGCACCCTGGTCACCGGCGCCGGCCACCACCCCGGCACCCCCCAGGACAACAAGATCGTCCCGCGCATCCCGATCGACTACGACCGTCTGGCCCAGTTCCACGCCGACTTCGCGATGGTCTCGGTCGGCCTGGCGATCGCGGTGCTCTTCGTCTTCGCCGCCGTGAAGGCTCCGCAGCCGGCCAAGGCCCGGGCCAAGGAGCTGCTCGCCGTCCTGCTGCTCCAGGGCGTACTGGGCTACATCCAGTACTTCACGGACGCCCCCGAGCTGATGGTCGGCCTGCACATGCTCCTCGCCACGCTGACCTGGATCGCCGCCCTGCGCATCCCGCTCGCCCTGCGCGTACGCGAGGTCGAAGAGGCTCCCACCGACACGCCGGCCCCACGGACACCTGAGACCGTCACCCTCCAAGGTGCGTAGAAGGCCCCCATCACAATGAGCTCGCCATGCTGGTGGCCTTGGTCCGCTCACGATCCCGAGCGGACCAAGGCCACCGGTGTTCCTTGCTATCGCTGTTGGGCGGGCCAGGGGACCGACGTCTCAGCCTCGGTGGTGTAGTCGACGCCGGGGACGTCCCAGCCGTACAGCTGACGGAACTGGCTGTAGAACCAGTCGGCACCGGCCGGGTCGGCGGCGAGCGCCCCCGCAGGGTCGGCCCACAGTTCCCGCACCCGCTGCTGCACTGCGGACTCGAGTTCCCAGCCGTCCAGGCGGATGCGGCCCTGCCCGTCCAGCACGAGCGGCTTCGCGCCGCTCAGCTGCTCCCACAGGTCCACGGCCTGGTCGGCGGTGGTACGCCAGCCGTCCTCGCCGAGCACGTTGCGCAGCAGTGAGGTGTAGAGCGCGATGGAGGGGATGGCGGTGGAGGCCTGGGTGACGGCGGCACCGGCGACGACGGTGAACGCTCGGCCCCGGTCGGCCAGCACGGTGGTCTGCAGCTGCTCGGCGGTCGCCTCCAGGTGCTCCTTGGCGGCGCCGATGGTGCCCTGCCGGTAGACCGGTGCGGTGATCTCGGAGCCGACGTAGGACAACGCGACAGTGGTGAAGTCGGTGCCCAGGAGGTCGTTGTCGGCCAGAGCCTGCACCCACAGCCGCCAGTCCTCACCGCCCATGACCTTCAGGGTTGCGGCTTGCTCGGCCTCGTCGGCGGGGGTGAGGTCGATGCTGCCGATCTGCGGGACGCCGTCCTCGAAGACGAGGGAGGGTGAGGTGTAGGGGCGGCCGATCGGCTTGATCACCGAGTGGTGGACCTCGCCGGTGGTCGGGTCGGTACGCCGGGGCGAGGCGAGGGAGTAGATGAGGTAGTCGATGGGGCCGTACCGGTCGGCCAGGAGCTTGAGCACCTCGGCGCGGGTGGCGTCCGCGTAGGCGTCGGCATTGACGAAGGTGAAGTCTCCGCCTGTCTGCTCGACCAGGTCGGCGGTTGCGGCGGTGCGGTACCAGCCTGCGGTGGCGGTGCGCCGCTCGCTGGCCGGCGTCTCGTAGGCGACGCCGACGCCGCAGATGCCGTGGCGGCGCAGCCCGGCCAGCAGGGTCGCCAGGCCGTACCCCGCGCTGGAGCCCAGCACCAGGGCGACCGGGGCCCGCCCGTTGGGGGCGGCGGGGGTGATGGACTCCCACAGCCGGTGGACAGTGGCTTGGCTGCCGGTGGGGTGAGAGTTGACGATCAGGTAGCCCCGCTGCTTGGGGGTGATCTGCTGCATGCTCACGCGGTGGTGCCTTCTCCGGTGGGGTGGCCGTGTCGGGCGAGCAGGTCGTTCAGGTCGCCGATGGTGTGCAGGCGGCCGACCTCCTCGTCCGGGATGACCACTTTCAGGCGCGTCTCCAGGGTGACGACGAGCTCGTGGAGGGCGAGGCTGTCGATCCCGAGATCGTGCTGCAGGTGTGCGTTGTTCGGGATCGTATCGGCGTCGGTGACCGCCGCTTGTGCCAGAGCGTGACGGAGGATGTGCGCTGCGGTTGTAGAGGTCGTCATTGCGATGGGTGTCCTTCGTCGGCTACCCGGCCCCCGGGAGGCGCCGGAGCAGGTCCTGGGTGGGGATGATCGGCAGCGGGACAACCGGCAGCAGGCCGCGCTCGGTGCGCCAGCGGTCGGACAGCAGACCGCAGGAGTCGCAGAACCCGCCGCAGGTGGTGTTCTGGGTGAACTCCGCCGACACCTTGCCGTGCAGGCCCTTGAGGCCGCCTCCGTTGGCGATCGTCCGCAGGTACTCGGAGTTGTTGGCGCGCTCGATGATCGCGCGCAGCGGCTCGGTGAAGACGTTCCCGAAGCCGAGGGACTCGGGGACGTCGAAGCTGGCGCAGGCGTAGAGGCGGCCGTCCTGCTTGAGCAGCGAGCTGGGCAGGATGTAGGTGCCCACCGTCGGGGCGAAGCAGTCAAAGCAGGCGTCCATCCACCGCTTCACGGTGGTGTGTCCGGGCCGTTGCACCGAAGGCCCCGTACTGCTTCTCCTAGGCGTCGATCAGGTCGTAGATGCGGTGCTCGCGGCTGGCCGGGTCGGCGAGGGAGGAGACGGCGACGTTCAGCTCACGGACGCTGTAGTGGGTGACGGCGCGATGCAGGATCCGGGCGACCCACTCCAGTGGCATCGTCTGCTCGCCGACGCTGAGCATGATCAACGGCACCATCAGGCGGCTGTCGAAGAAGCCCCCGAGCAGCTGCCCGACCGGACCCCAACAGACCGCCTCGGTCTGACCCCGCCAGGCACGCACGACGGCCGGCCCGCCCCCCGTGGGGAGCCGGGCCGTCGGCGTTCGACCGGGCGCACTCAGCCGCTCAGCGGGCGATTCGACATTGTCACAGCAGGTGTCGGCCGTCGTGGGTTCGGATACTTGGTGCCGCGTCGTCCCGAAGCGCGTCCAGGACGCGCACGGCATAGACCTCGGCCATGCGGTCGAAGACCCCGGCCGGTGTGAGCCAGTCGACTTCAACCGACTCGTCCGAGAGCCGCTCTGCCCCGCTCTCCGGTCGGCAGCGGAAAACGAGGGCGACGATCCCTCGGCTCACGTTCTTGTAGACGCCGGTCAGCCGCTCCACGCCGACCTTGATCCCGGTCTCCTCGTAGACCTCGCGGCGCACGCCGTCCTCGACGGCCTCGTCCAGTTCCAGCACGCCGCCCGGAGGTTCCCAAGTCCCGTTGTCAGCCCGGCGAATCGCCAGCACCCGGCCGTCTTCGCGCACCACCACCCCCGCGACGGACACCGAGTGGAGCGGCGTTGACTGGGACTTCCCAGCGCTGTTACTCATGTGCAGGAGGATAGGAGCCCTGAAGGACTATGGCGAGTGATGAGGTGGCCTCGTCGGCCACAGCGAAGTACCTACAGATCGCGGCTGACCTCGCCGCACAGATCAAGTCGGGTGCTCTCGCTCCCGGTGCGACCGTGCCCAGCGAGGCCGAGCTCATGCAGCGGTACGGAGTCGCATCCGGGACAGTTCGCAAGGCCATCGCCGAACTCCGAACGGCTCAGCTCATCGAGACGCACCACGGTCGAGGCTCATTCGTCCGCTCCCGCCCGCCGGTACAGCGGAAGTCTGCGGACCGATTCCGCCGCACCCATCGCAAAGCCGGCAAGGCCGCGTACCTCGCAGAGGCGGAGACCTCTGGCGGCGTCCCGTCCGTGACCGTGCTGTTCGTGGGCCCCACAGCAGCACCTCCTGAGATCGCCGATCGCTTGAGTCTTCCCGCCGGCACCCAGGTACTGGCCCGCAAGCGCCGCTACTTCCGAGATGGGGTGCCCACCGAGGAGGCCACGTCATACCTGCCGTGGGATGTGGTCAAGGACATCCCTGAAGTCTTCGCCGAGAACCCTGGTGGCGGCGGCATCTACGCCCGCATCGAAGAGCACGGCCACACCCTCGCCGAGTTCGCCGAGTCCGTGCAGGCCCGGCTCGCGACCAAGCCCGAGGCCAAAGCGCTCACCCTGAGCCCCGGTGCGCCAGTGATCCATCTCGTTCGTGATGCCATCACTACGGATGGCCGCGTGGTGGAGGTGTGCGACACCGTCATGGCCGCCGATCAGTTCGTTCTCGACTATCGCTTCCCCGCACATGACTGACTGACAATCAACTTCTCCAACCCGTCGCGAGATTCTTCTCGCGACGGGTTGACTCATGTACAGGAGTCAGGCACTCTTCTATTCGCAACTCATGTACATGAGTGCATGGCAACACCTCATTTAGAGGAGCTAGTCGTGTTCAAGGCCGACGTCCTGGAAGTTCCCATGCAGCACGCTTCGATGGAGACTCATGCGACTCCCGACACCGACTCGATGTCGGTGTTGACGGCAGCGGAGCTGCTGTTGCCCTACCTGCCGGAATCGGTGGCCGCTGCGCGCCGGTTCGTCGGCGCGCAGCTGCGAGAGTGGGGGTTGGACGACTTGGTGGACGACGCCGCCGTGATCGTCAGCGAGCTGGCAACCAACTCCATCAAGACCGGCTGTCAGACCCGCATGGTCGTTGCCGTGCGCCGCCCGAGCAACCGGATCGTCCGCATCCTCGTCGGTGACGGTTCCCGCTCGATGCCCGTGATGATCCAGGCCGGGCCCGACGCCACGTCGGGCCGTGGTCTGACGATGGTCCACCGGCTCACTCACGGCCGCTGGGGCGTCACGCTCCTCCCGTTCGGGAAGGTCGTCCACGCCG
Source organism: Kitasatospora sp. NPDC001159 (assembly GCF_053598235.1). NCBI lineage: Bacteria > Bacillati > Actinomycetota > Actinomycetes > Kitasatosporales > Streptomycetaceae > Kitasatospora > Kitasatospora sp. NPDC001159. Next base: position 1,484 of record NZ_JBSFJV010000047.1, on the reverse strand, counting down.
AGCTCGCGACGCCCGCGCCGATCTCCCGGTGAACTGGCAACCGCCAGAGGACGGTTACGACTCCGACGATGCGCCGCCGCCATCCATCCCTGATCCCGTGCGGGTCTGGGCTGCCTACGGGGTGTCCGCCGCTGCCGGGCTGCACGTCGTCGTCGCGGCCCTGGTGCTGATCAACCGTTCCCACTGAACTTCAGCCCGCGCCGCCGGGCCGGTGGCGCGGGCGGATCACCAACCCTCATCCCGCTCGTCCTGAAAGGAGCACCGCCATGTCCTGGCCCGAGCCGAAACCGCCCCCGCCGAAGCCGGAAAGCCCGCCCACGCCCCGGCCGACGGACCGATAGCAACCACGGAACCGCATCACGACCCGAAAACCAACACTCAAGGAGGACCCATGGGTTGGGGAACCGACAAGCCCAGCGGCGGCAAGCATGGCGGCAAGAAGGACCCCGGCACGAGCAAGCCGTCCCCCGACGGAGCTCGGCCGGCGCCCGAGCCGAAGCACAAGAAGGACGAGGGCGACAAGTGACGGACCCCGTGCATCGACCGGAGCAGGCCGCCGTGCGCGGCCTGCTCCGGGCCGTCGGCGAAGCGCTCGGCGGCCCCGTTCCTCCGGAGTGGAAGGAGGCGATCAAGGCGATTCCGCGCCATTGCTTCCTCCCTGAGCGGATCTGGTTGGAGGACGACCGGGGCGGCTACGAGCCCTGCGACCTCTCGACCAACCACCAGCGGTGGTTCGAGGCGGCGTACGCGGATGTGCCCATCGTCACCCAGGTCAACGACGGCCAGGCATCGGCCGCCCCGGCCGATGCCTGGCCGTCCTCCTCGGCTTCGGCGCCCTCGATCGTCGTCCGCATGCTCCGCGAACTTGACGTCAGGCCCGGAATGAACGTCCTGGAGATCGGCACCGGCACCGGTTGGAACGCGGCCCTCCTCGCTCACCGCCTCGGCTCCGGACACGTCGCCTCGGTCGAGATCGACTCCGACGTCTCCGAGCAGGCGTGGGCCTCCCTGAACGCGGCAGGCATGGACGTGGACCTGATCTGCGGAGACGGCTCCCTGGGCTGGTCCCGCCGTCAGCCGTACGACCGGATCATCTCCACCTGTTCGGTCCGCCGCGTGCCCTGGGCCTGGATCGAGCAGACCCGGCCCGGCGGCATCGTCCTCACCCCCTGGGACAACCCCATGCTCTGCTGGGGGCTGCTCAAGCTCACCGTCGAGCGTGACCGGGCCCAGGGCCGCTTCAGCCCGCACTCCGCATTCATGCTGATGCGCAACCACCGGCAGGATCTGCGGATCTTCCGCGACGTCGTTCGGGACGAACACGTTCCAGAAGAGTCCGAAACCGTGCTGCGGCCGTGGGAGGTCACGGGCGACCGCTGGGAGGCCCGGTTCGCCCTCGGGCTGCGGCTGGGCCCCCCGGCCGAAGCCGGGGGTATCCACGAAAGAGATTCAGATGAACCCCGCTTCGAACATCCCCGTCGTCG